>CANOHX010000051.1 GCA_947565885.1 uncultured Lachnospiraceae bacterium | reverse complement strand
ATCACGTAAAGCTTCAAAAGTTTCCGTTTTATTCCAAAAATTATCATAACTATGCATTAGCATAGCGCTGACAACCGAACGAGGACTATATATGTGCAGGGTTTTGTCGAAACAGTAGCCATCGTACCAGTGCCTTATTTCATCAAAATCCATATGGTACTTTTGGCATAGGGATTCTACTTCTGATTCCGTAAAGCCAACAAATGATGCGAGTGGACCAGGATTTGTCATGGAAAATTCATTAAACATGTTAAGTGCGGAGTGGGTTCCATATTTCTTTATGGGAAGGATACCTGTCATATATGCCAGGGCAACATACCGTTGGTCTTTTAAAAGGTTTCGGATAAAATCAAGATATTGTTTTTGTGCGTCTATGCTATGTTTGTGTTCTCGAAAAATACAATCCCATTCGTCAATAATAAATACAAAAGGGATATCTGTTGATGAATAAATGTCAAGAAAACATCCAGTCAAATCTTCTCTGTCAAAAAAATCAATATTAGGGTAAGTGCGAAATAGCTCGCGAAGCAAATATTCAGAGATTATGGATATCAACTTGGAAATGTTATGCGTACGGCTTAAAAACTGCTGCATATTTAAAAAAATAACGTTATAGTTATTTAAATGTTTTTTGTAAGAGATATCTTTTGCAATATGCAGGGTCTGGAATTGCACATGGGAATCTATATTCTTTCCATAATATGCAGCTAACATCTCAGCAGCTACAGATTTTCCGAATCGGCGGGGGCGACTTACACAAACATAACATTGTTTGGTATTAATAACGGAATTTGTATAAGAAATTAAATTGCTTTTATCTACATAAATTTCTGAATTCAGAGATTTTTGAAAGTCACTGTTGCCAGGGTTCAGATAAATTCCCATTCGTGTTTCCTCCAGTTTCTTAAATATTAATAAAAGTATACTCATAATTAAGGCAGAAATCAACTTTATCGTAAAAAGAGTTCCTCTTGTATGGTTTCCATATCATTTCTCACCTTTCTTATGAATAATGTATTTTTGTCCTAGATTTGTGCAAATCAACTAAAAGATTGCAAAACTATTGTAAAAAAGGTGATATAGGTTTACCATTTATTGTGTGTGTTGCACATATTTTGCCGGTGTGACACCATTGCCAAGTGTGCATTCTGCCTATAATGCACGCTTGAATGGGAAATTGCAATGAGCAGTTTCCTCTTTCCATAAGGGGGGCTCGTTCGCGAGCCCCCCATCCTTATTAATAAGGAAGTTTTAGTTATCGATAGGGAAAGGAGGGAGAACGGTACAGGACAAAATGTACCAAGCATGAAAACAGGCGGCATTTTATGCAGCCGTAGAAAAAGAAAGAAAGGAAGGATGATATGGGAATGAAAAAGAGATTTAAAAAAATTGCCTCGCTCGTGCTCAGTCTGGCAATGGCAGTGACCTTGCTGCCGACACAGTACGCATATGCGGAAGGCGGCAATACCGGAGCAGACACTCCTGCAGTCGTATCGGCAGGCGATGCGACTCTGCCAGAGCCGATGATTCAGTTTACGTTTGACAATGACGTGCTGACAGATACAAAGGGCATAGCGAAAGCCACGGTAGGCGGTGGCACGGCGGAAGCTATCGACGATGACGGCAGAGGAGATAAGGTATTAAACCTGAAAGATAACGGATACCTGAAAGTTACAAATAAAAGTGATGGTAAAAGTCCATTGGCAGGCAAGAAAGCAATTACGATTTCTTACTGGAGCAAGGATTCTGCCGGTTCTGATAAAGCTGGCTGGGTATATTTTATCAAAAAAGATTCCACCAAGACGGAATGGACGAAGCAGTACTATCTCGGTCTTGCAGATGGAGGAGTTATCGTAAGCGCGGAACGTTATTGGGGCAATGGAAATGACGGTCGAAAAAATGGAGCTGTTGCAGCAACTGGTTGTGAGGCGGGGAACTGGAAACAGGTTACAGTCGTCCTGGATACGGAATCTACCACGATTTATATCAATGGCGAGAAGAAAAATACAATAGCAGGGCAGAATGCAACCGGAGATACGGCTGGAGCCCACAAAGTGGAGGCATATCTGACCCAAGACAGCACGTTTGAAATTGGTAAAGCAGATTGGGAAAGTGGACAGTTTTATACCGGCAAACTGGATGATTTCACAGTTTATGACGGAGTATTGACGGCGGAGCAGATTAATGCCCTGTATCTGCAGGATGTAACGCTGCAGACATTGGAAGTGTTTGCCGAAGGTGAGAGCGCTGCCTTTGCCAAGACGAAGCTGACGCTGCCGGCAACGGTCAATAACAGTGCTTTTACTTGGACTTCCGGCGATACTAATAAGATTGATAATGATGGTACAGTCAAAGCATGGGACGGAAGCGAAGTCGTGCTGACAGCAAAAGCCAATATTTCCGGCAATGCTTCCTGGAGCAGGAATTTTCCGGTAAAACTGGCGAGAAAGATTAATGTAAAATATGTCCTCAAAAATTCAGATACACCGTTGAAAGCAGCGGCAGAAGAATATTATAAATCAAGCATTTCTTCCTATCCGCTGAAAGAGGAAGACAAAGTATGGACAGATAATCAGACGAAAAAGACATATGTTTTATCACAGACGGATTCATCTTTGCAGATAGGGGATAATGCGACAGAAGTTACATTAGTCTATACGGAAGATGTAGTAGAGAGCGTTATAACAGTGATTGAGCCAATCACTTTAAGGGCAGGCATGAATCCGACGCTTCCGGAAACAGTTAAAGCTAAATTTAGCAGTGGGCAAGAGAGAGATGTCAAGGTGGCATGGGATGAGGAAGCCATCAAAGAGGCATGTGCAACACCTGGCAAGAAAACGATTACTGGCGCGGTTGGTACAAAGTCAATTACGGTAGAACTGAATGTTGAAGATAAGGACAAGTATCTCCTGGCAGAATATTCGTTTGATGAGGAAGATACGGAAAATGGCTGGGCAGACAGCAAAGGAAAGGACAATGCTACGCTTGATGGAACAGGGAAAGTTGCAACTGTGCCTGGTCTAAAAGGCAATGCCATAGAGCTTCCTGGAGGAGGCAAAGGCACTGCTGCCATAAAGCTTCCCGACGATTTACTGAAAGTCAGTGAGGACAAATCGGCGGATGATTTTACAATTTCCATGTTTATCAAGAATCCAGGCAATGGCAATTCTTTTGCCATGTCTTTGCTTGGCGATGGCACGGATAATTATATCGGCTTCATCAACAGGACTGGCGGGAACGGAAATGCCGTTGCGTTAGAGTGTAAGAAAAAAGATATTGCGGCTGGCGGATGTGCAGCTAATGGTCAGGCATTGGCAGACGTATGGGAACATTTTGCAATTGTTATCAATGGTTCTGAGAAAACTACGAAGATATATAAAAATGGCGTGAAACTTGCAGAGGGCAAGATAAACTTTGAACCGTCTGAACTGAAGCAGCAGAGGAATTATCTGGGTCGCGCAGAACATCCTGATAACGATTACAAAGGAATCTATGATGAATTTAAGGTTTACAGCGTAGCGCTCACAGATGGAGAGGTACAGTCTCTCTGTGACGATGTGCTGTATACAGAACAGATGAAAAAAGCGCTTGCTGGACTGACAAATCTGAAATTGTGGGATGGGACAGAAGCAGACCTTACAAACCTGACAGATGATTTGAAGCTTCCGGTCAAAGGAGATGGGGATTCTGTAACAGTTACCTGGGAATCTACAGACAATGATGTAATCAATGTGGTGACGCCTGGGGATGGTATTGTTACACAGCCGTACGGAGAGGACGCCGAGGATGCAGAGGTAACTCTGACGGCTACAGTCAAAGTCAGGGACTATGAAAAAACAGAGAAGAAGACTTTCACGGTTCATGTGCCTAAACGTGAGGGTGTTGACAAGAAGCCTTTGCGCCATGCAATTGCTGTGGCAGAGCAGAAGTATGAAGCGGCAAGGCAGCAGAGCAATATTTATGTAGCAAGTTCTTTTGATGAATTAAAACAGGCACTGGAAGATGGCAAGGCAGCTTTGGAATCGACAACAGTAACAGATGCAGAGATAGCGCAGATAGTCAGCAAGCTGAACAAGCCGCTCAAACTGAAGAATTTGGATGAGTTAAGCAGCCTGTTGGCAGCATGGTATCCGTTGGACAATAACACGGATAAGGCAAAGGATGCCTCCGGCAAAGGGGCAGACGGAACAGTTGCTGGTTCAGTAACATTCAGCAGGGAAGAGGGTGCAACATTCCCGGGCGGAGATGCATTAACTAACAGCATTAAAGTGACGGGGGCAGCTCTGGATAATCTTCAGGTTACAGACCAGTTGACAATTTCTTTCTGGGCGAAAGATGCCAGAGGGGATAAATCAAATGCTTTCGGCATTGGTTCCGGCGATGCGTTTGGCGGCAATGGTTGTGTCAGCGGAAACAATAAGGATGCACAGTTCTTCTATGTAAATACTCACAATGGCGGCAAGCTGTCCTCAGGCGTGTGTACGAAGTATTGGTCAGAACATACAACGATTGAAACGACAGCTCCGGCACAAGATGAATGGCATCATATTACAGGCGTGCTGTCGGGCAAGACCCTTACCCTTTATATTGATGGGAAAAAAGTTGGGGATACTGTTGAGACGAAAGCCACAATGACAGAAATCTGGGCGAACGACCCAGGAACCCGCGGCGTGTACATTGGAAACTGCGCTTATGGCACACAGCCAGCAGCTAAAGCAGATAAGGATTATAAAGGTTCCATCAGAGACGTCCGTATCTACAATGCAGCCCTTGCAGACGCGCAGGTGGCAGAAGTCTTCAAGTACCGTGAAACACTACCTATGGCATATGCCAAAGATGATGTAATTGCAGCGATGAAAGAGTTAGGTGCGGTGGCAAATGCAGACGGCACATTTGCACTTGATATCATTCAGACAACAGTTGACGAAGACGGTAAGCTTGCCCTCCCGGCAAAAGCTTATGGCGAGAAAGCAACTGTTACCTGGATGGCAGAGGGTGACGGCAAAGACGCCATTGATACGACAACTAACATAGTGACCATCCCTGCAGCTGGCACGGTTAAGAAATTTACATTGAAAGCAACTATTGAGGTAGGAGGCAAGACAGAAACACTCACCTATACCTGCCGGGCATACACGAAAAACCTCAGTCTTGATACCAGCAAGCTGGATGAAATGATTACAGAGATGAGGGCATACAAGGCAGACGATTATACGAAGGCAAGTTTTGCAGCATTTACAGTTATCCTTAATGAGGTAATTGATGCAGAACCTTTACTGAATACTGCAGAAGAGGTTACAGCCCAGATTACCAAGCTGCAAAATGCAAAGAATGCCCTGGTAGATATTTCTGTTCTGCGTGCGAAAATTGAAGCATTAGAAGAAGAGTTTGTCGCTCTGGATGAAACTTTGTATACGACTGCAAGCTGCGAGGCATTTAAGAAAAAGATGAAAGACGCCAAAGCAGTTCTGGCAAAAGAAGATGCCTCAAAGGATGAGGTTGATGGTGAAATTGCTAAACTTCCAGCCAAAGCAGTAGACGACTTGAAAACATGCGGCAGCAAGAAGCCACTGGAAGATGCCATCGCCGACGCAGAAGCTTTGGCAACATACAAAGACGCTTATGCTAACTGGGAGACTGTGGAAGCGGCCCTGGTAACTGCAAAAGCGGAGCTGGATAAGAGGCTGGAAAGCTATGCAGATGCCGCAGAGGCATTGACAAACGTAGTGAATGCCCTTGTTATCAAGGATGACCATAAACTTACAGGAACCGTTAAGGAGAACCTGGATAAGAAACTGGCAGCCGCAAAGGCAGAAAATCTTACAAGTAGCAACTATACAGCGGCAAGCTGGAAGAACTACAAAGAAGCCCTAGACAAATTAGAGGCAGTCCTCGGCAAAGAAAAGGCAACGAAAGATGAAGCTGAGGCAGCTGCAGCAGCCCTGGATACTGCAAGGGCAGAACTTGTGCCTGTAGCAGCGCAGAAGCCAGGAACAGCGGACAAAGAAGCCCTGGATAATGCTATTGCAAGCGTCATCACAGCCAGCAGTGATTATACGGCAGAAAGCTGGGCAGAGTATCAGGCAGCCAAAGATGCCCTGACAGCGCTCTCAACCAGGCTTCAGGCAGAGAAAAACAATGTAACCAAAGAGGAGATTACAAAGGCAATCGCAGCCCTGGATGCAGCAGCCGGGAAACTGGTACCTGCAGAAGGTCAGGCATTGACGGAACAGGATAAAGCAGAGTTAGAAGAAACGATTACAGCGGCGAAAGAACTTAAACTGCAGAATTACACGGCAGAAAGCCGCAAGGCGTTTGAAGACGCCCTGGCAAATCTGGAGGCGATAAGCAAGAAAAATAACGCAACAAAGAATGAACTGAAGGCAGCAATGGAAGCTTTCGAGAAAGCAAAAGCTGCTCTTGTTCCGACAGAGGAGCAGACGCCTACCGCTGAGAAAAAGCAGGAATTCCAGACAGCTTATGAGAATGCAACGCAGGCAGCATCCAACATGAAGCCGGAATCATATACCGAGGAAAGCTGGAGCAGGTACCAAGCTGCACTGGCAGCAATGAAAACTATCTCAGACCGTCTGGCCGTGGAAAACAACAACGTGACCAAGGACGAGATTGATGGGGCAATTGCGGAGCTTAAGGCAGCTACAGAGGCGCTTGTGCCTGTACAGGTGAATAAAGTTGACAAGACAGCATTGGACAAAGCAATTAAGGACTGTGCAAACCTCAATTCTTCCGCATATACGCCTGAAAGCTGGAATGCGTTCAAGGCAGCGTTAGATGCGGCAAAAGCAGTTTTGGCAAAAGAATCTGCAACGCAGGATGAGGTAAACAAGGCATTGGCAGAGCTTAATGCGAAGAAAGCCGCCCTTAAGGAAGCCGTAAAGGAAGCGCCAAAGGCAGTAAAGGTAACAAAGATTACATTGTCTGCTGACAGCAAGAACATTGCTGCAGGTAAGAAAGTGACAGTAAAAGCTTCCGTTCAGCCGAGCAATGCAACGGATAAGGGCCTTACCTGGACAACTTCAAATAAGAAGTGGGCTACAGTAAATGGCAAGGGCGTGGTAACCACCAAGAAAGCCGGAAAGGGCAAGACCGTGACTATCACGGCAACAGCCAAGGATGGCAGCAACAAAAAAGGTACTATTAAGATTAAAATTATGAAAAATGCCGTTACAAAAATAAGCTTGAAAGCAAAATCCAAGAAGGTTAAGGCTGGCAAGAAAGTGACCATTAAGGCATCGGTCAAGGCAAACGACAAAAATGCCAACAAGAAGCTGATTTGGAAGACTTCCAACAAGAAGTGGGCAACGGTCAACGGCAAGGGCGTGGTAACTACCAAGAAAGCCGGAAAGGGCAAGACTGTGACTATCACGGCAACATCGACCGACGGAACCAAGAAGTCAGCAAAGATTAAGATTAAAATCACAAAATAAGGATATGAAATAAGGTTAAAGGTATTTCATGGATAAAAAAGGCTGCCGCGCGGGATTATCTGCGCGGCAGCTTTTTTCTATAATATAAAGATTTGACAAAAAAAGCATATAAAGTTATGATACTTTTGTAACTGGTAATTTCATCATAAAGGAGAAAGTAAAATTAAATACGAAATCTGTACAGCTGGAAGTTGGCAGGCAATTTCAGCTGAAATCTAATGTTTCTCCGAAGAAGCCTACCAATAAGAAAGTGATTTACAAATCTTCCAAGAAATCTGTAGCTACGGTAAGCAAAAAAGGAATGGTTAAGGCGTTAAGAGAGGGAACGACGAAGATTACGGCTGTTGCAGCTGATGGAACCGGGAAATCGGCGACATGCACGGTAACCGTAAAAAATAATGAAGTAGTTATCAGCGGCATTGTATTAAATGCTTCAAACCTCAGCTTATTGCCCGGTCAGGAAGCAAAGCTTTCGGCAGATATTAAGCCAGGCAATGCGACTGACAAAAGCCTAATCTGGAGCAGTACGGACAGCAGGATTGTGACCGTTAATAATGGGACCGTGAAAGCAGTTGGCGAGGGAAATGCTACCGTTAACGTAGCATCAAAAAATGGCAAGAGTGCAAGCTGCAGCATAAAGGTATCCTATAAAGACCGGGTCAGTAACCAGACAGAGTTAAATCAGGCTCTTTCAAGTAAAATGGTCAGCAACATCATTTATACATCTGATACAGCAGGAAAGATAGAAATTCCCAAGGGGGATTATACTGCCAAGACTTTAGAAATCAATGCTCCCAAAGCAGATGTAAAAAATATGGGGCAGTTTAAGAAAGTAACAATCAACGCTATTGCGGAAAATACATATGAGGAAAATTCTGGCAACATAATATACTTCAATGCCCCCAAAGGACGCGTAGTGGTTGGGGAAAATGGAGCTGCCACTATCAATTTAAGCAGCAGAGGAAGCCAGAGCTTTACGTTGGAAAACAATGGTTATGTCACAGATGTCAATGTTCCAGGTCAAACTGTTTTGAAAGTTGAGGGAAACAACCTGGTTCCCATAACTTTGGGTGTGGGAGCAGCAGGTTCCTCTATTACGACAGCTACTGAGCTGCAGATTGCCGCAAAAGCAAAATGGGATATGGTCGTTCTTCCTGGAGGAGAGAACACAAAGGCAACTGTTGATAACGATTCCTGTCTGCCATCAGTTGCAGGCGTAGGGCGCATTCCGGTAACGGTTAGCGATAGCAATGACGTTATCAATATCACAGCTGAAATGCGCGATGACCTGGGTATCGACCAGGTTGTAGAAGTATCCGGCAATGTTCAGGAGTATTATCTGACAGATGATGCCAGCCAGGAAGAAATGCTGGCAGAGGATGAAAGTTCTTCTGATACCCAGCAGCCGTCAAAACGCGCAGAGCATGGCAATTCCGCACAGGCAAAGGTAACTATCGTACCTTACACCAGTGCGAACAGCGGTATGAATGATAGAAATTATCAAGATTTCATAGCTGGGACGAACAGGATGGCAGAGACAGATACAGACGGAAGCTTTGTGATGGCAGATGTCAAAATTGGCAATTACTGGATGGTTGTGGAAAAGGAAGGTTATGGTGCAGTCGTAAAGAATGTCATGATAACCAGTAATGATTCCCATACCTATGCATGCAGCAATACCAGTTTACTGAGCGATGAGATTACGAGCTGCGAGAATGCACCATCAATTTCCGGCGTAGTCATAGATTCCCTGACAGGAAATTCTGTGAATGTATCTGGCATACAGGTGAAGCTGAGAGCAGGATTCGGAAATGTCATTGGAGAAGTTTTGCAGACAACGCAGACTGACGAGGCGGGAAATTATGCCTTTACAGATGTAGCGGCCGG
Organism: uncultured Lachnospiraceae bacterium; assembly: GCA_947565885.1. Taxonomy (GTDB): domain Bacteria; phylum Bacillota; class Clostridia; order Lachnospirales; family Lachnospiraceae; genus Petralouisia. The sequence continues at coordinate 5,372 of CANOHX010000051.1, read as the reverse complement.
CGCTTATACAGTGGAAGTGCTGGACCTCCGTCAGGATTTGAGTGAAGATGCAATTCGCTATAACTCTTCAGATACAGATATCATAGTAGCATATGGTTACCTTGCCGCTGACAATTATAATTGTATGGTAGATCAGAAGATGGTAGACTTTACAGGAAAAGGAAGGGTACAGTTTACCCTGACCTGGGGAACGGAAGAGTCTGGAGCCAGTGCAGACATCGACTCCCATTTAGTGGGGCCGAGAAGAGACGGAGACGGCGAGTTCCATATTTATTACAGTAATCCAGATTATTATTATTATGGCAATGATGAAGAAGAAAGCATAAAGATGGCAGACCTGGATGTGGATGATACGACCTGGGAAGGTCCGGAACACACGACTATCTATGAAGAAACGGATGGGGTTTACCGATTCTATATCCATAACTACTCAGAGAGAAATGAAATTGGTTCCCAGATGCTTGCCAAGTCATCTATTCAGGTAAGGGTGACTATCGGAGAGAATTCGCATACATTCAACTGCCCGAACCAGACTGGAAACCTTTGGTATGTGTGTGATTATGATTCCAGGACTCACAGGATTATTCCGAAGAACAAAGTAAGCGATTTCCTGTTGGATGAATCGAACATTGGCATATCCGAAGAAGAGTATGATAGTATGGTTCTTGAATGGTTAAAGGAACAGACAATGAGCACTGTAAATTCTGCAAGGCAAAAGCTCAATACATTTGCCGACAATGATGCCAAGCGCGCGCTGCTGAGTGAGCTTGCAGAGTATGAGAGCCGCATAGAATCAGCAGGCAATACAGAGGCTATTAATCAAATTCGCAGTGAATTAGAGCAGTTGCAGGAACAACTGAGCATTGTATTCGAGTATCCGGGTGTTAGGGCTGATAATTTGTATAATTGTTATTTTGATACTGTCTATGAATATGATGAGGATGATAATGTCATATCATCGCAGATCGTAGCATACTGTGAGATTTTGTTTGGGGATACCTTGACGAATTTTGAGGCAGTATCTTATGAAGAAGGACAGACGGTAAGCACAGAACAATCTAAAGATGCGCAATATGCCTATGTAATCCATGTTACAGATACACAGAGCGGGCTTGCCTATGATATTAATGTCAAGGTATTAGCAGACAAGGCACAGGCTGATGTTTTAAACAGCATTCAGGAGTGCCGCAAGCTGATGTCCAAGTTTGAGGAGAATGAAGCTATCTTAGCAGACCGGGCGCAGTTAGACAGTATTGTGGTAAGCGAAATCAATGATGAGGAAGTTTACTATGAGACAATAGATAAGCTTGAGCAAATGAAGAGTAAGTATGAATATGGTTTTTATAAATTCCAGATTGACTATGTCAGTGCGGAGAGCGGTCTCAGCGATTGGTGGACCAGTACAGTTGACCAGGAAGATGAGAACGGCAATTGGCTGAGGACGTGCGAGGTCCTGATTGTGGAACGGTATGAAGATGTCACAGATGAGGAAATCTTGTCTAAGCTGAACATTACGTTTGCAGAGATTTACGATGAGGATGACCAGTTGCAAGAAGTATCTTATGAGATTACTGACAGTGACAATGAGAGCTATCCGAAGATGATTAAAGTTACAGATGGTCAGTATACCAAGAAAATATATATCAAAGTTACTGAGTGGTAGGAACATTTTCCGTCTGTCCGGTGCTGAAAGCATCGGGCAGATGGAATTTTCACTGTCATTGAGGACATAAGTATTTATACATTCAGATATGAGGAAATTGGAGGAATAGAATTAGAAATATCTGCATAAAATAAAGCATGCAGCAGGTAAAAGAAAAATTAATTCAAAAAAAATTTGACATTTCCCATAATATGGAATATAATATATTTCGTTAACGCGGGATGGAGCAGTCTGGAAGCTCGTCGGGCTCATAACCCGAAGGTCGCAGGTTCAAATCCTGCTCCCGCAATTAGAACGGCAGCGACCATATGGTTGCTGCTGTTTTTCATCTTATAGGAAAGTAGTCGCAAAGCAACTATTCCTAAAAGATAAAAAACAATAATGCGCACTCGTAAGAAGGAGAAATTACAGAGATTATGGTTTATCAGAATATTTTAGAAGCAATGGGACATACGCCGTTAATCCGGCTGAATCATATGGCAGAGCCGGAAAGCGCACAGATTCTTGTTAAATTTGAAGGGCTGAATGTCGGCGGTTCCATCAAGACCAGGACAGCGTACAATATGATCCGTGAAGCACAGCTGCGTGGATTGATTAAAGAAGATACGATAATTGTGGAGCCTACCAGCGGGAATCAGGGGATTGGGCTGGCGTTAGTAGGCGCTGTATATGGATATGAGACGAAAATTATCATGCCGGATTCGGTCAGCGAGGAACGGCGCAAGCTGGTAAAGCATTATGGGGCAGAGGTTATCCTGATTCACGATGCTGGTAATATTGGCGCCTGTATCGAGGAATGCTTACAGACAGCGCTTCGCATGGCCAAGGAGGATTCGCGGGTGTTCGTGCCCCAGCAGTTTGAGAATCCTGCCAATCCGGCGGTACATAAGATTCAGACTGGGCTAGAAATCTTAGAGCAGACAGACGGTCCCATCCACGGATTTTGTTCCGGTATTGGCACGGGCGGAACTATCACAGGGGTAGGCGAGACGTTAAAAGAAAAAAATCCCGATATGGTCATCTGGGCGGTGGAGCCGGAACATGCGGCAATCCTTTCAGGCGGCTCTATCGGTACGCATCTGCAGATGGGGATTGGCGATGGTTTGATTCCGGAAATCCTCAACCAGCAGATTTATGACGATGTCTGTATCGTTACGGATGAGGAAGCCCTTGCGACTTCCCAGCAGCTTGCTTCCCGGGAGGGGATTATGTGCGGCATTTCCAGCGGGACCAATGTGGCGGCAGCTATTAAACTGGCACGTAAACTGGGAAAAGGCAAGACAGTCGTAACAATACTGCCGGATACGGCAGAGCGGTATTTTTCCACACCACTGTTTGAGGAGTAGTAAAATTCTAGTATTTTTTCATACTATTGTTTATGAAGCAGTAATATTATGTTTTTTATTCCGCCGTATGGTGAGTAGCAATATTTAATGAAGGAATTGGTTTAGGGGGCAGAGAATATGCTTCCCACAGCATATAGGCTCTCAGCTAAGTCTGCACGATAATCCATGTCCTGGGAACAGAGGCTGTTAATGACACAGCCATAGCTGTTCAGGTTCCCGGTGGCATGGATATATTTGTTGTTGCCAAGATAAAGCGCCACATGACCAGGAAAATATAAAAGATCCGCGGGTTTAATCTGGGAGCGGGAGATTTTTCGTATTGGATAGCCAGCTTTGATAGCAGCGTCCCGGTAGATGAGGATACCGCACATGAAGTAACTCATAAACGTAAGCCCGGAGCAGTCGATGCCCTCATGGGTCTTGCCGCCCCAGCGGTACTGCGTGCCAAGGTAAGACAGGGCATAGTTGATAATGTCAGAACGTAGTTCTGTCGGAGAATCTGTATATGGTTTGGAGGCGGTAAGGGCAATTGCCGGTACATAGCCCATGGAGCCGTCCGCCAGCTGGATTTTCTGCCAACCATCTTTTCTGTTGCCGCATGGAATTACCATGCTGCCCATGAAAAGAGTAGTCAGGACAGGTGCCTGTACCTTGGGAGCCGCCAACACATCTGTAAGCCGCTGGGTAAGCAGGAGCAGGGAACTTGAGCGAATATTCCACAGACCATACTCCTGCGCGGAAATTTTATGTATATTGCTTGTCCGCAGCCATCCGCTGTATCCATAATGGGTAGTGACCTTGAGGAAATCTTCCTGGCATTCTGTGATTGTGATCAGCCAGCCGGATAATAATTCATCCGTGACATTCTGGCCGATAAGGCAATGGTTTTTTTTAATAACGGATTCATATAAGGTTGCTTTAGGGACAATGACAATAGCTTGCTTCATGGTAACTCCTCTCTGCATTTCAAATTCGCGCCGCCGTGTAAGAAAAATCTTTTCGTGGTTCTATAATAATTCTTTGTAAAAATCCAGCACATTCTTGTAAAAAATCTGTTCTATTTCGCTTGCGTGGAATCCACATTTTCTTAATTCCCATGCCAATAATTCCATTTGGCTGCAGTCTTTCAGTTCCAGATTATCATCAATTCCGTCAAAATCGGAACCTAGACCTATACAGTATATGCCTCCAATATTTGAAATATGACAGATATGCCGCACAATATCTTCAATTCGGCTAAAAAAAATGTTATTCCTATTGGGCGTGTCAGAAAGGAATGGACCATAATAATTTATGCCGATGACGCCGCCTTTCTCAGCAATTGCCTTTATCAGTCCGTCCGGCAGGTTGCGCTCGCGGCTGCAGAGAGAGCGGGCATTAGAATGGCTGGCGCAGAAAGGTCTGTTGGCGAAGCGGCATACGTCACGGATGCCCTGATCGGATAAATGGGATACATCTGCGATGATACCGAGACGTTCCATCTCTGCAAGAAATGCAATGCCAAGGTCGGTAAGCCCTTTTTTATATGTGCTTGTTTGTCTTCTTAGATCAATGAGAGGAGCAGGTTCGGCAGGATATCCCAGGCTGTTAGGATAATTCCAGGTAAAGGTCATCATGCGGATTCCCATATCATAGATTTCTTTTAAAAGTTCCAGCTTGCCATCGCAGACTTCTCCCTCTTCCAAGGTCAGGAGTGCGGACATTTTCTGTTGTTTTTCATTGGAAAGCATTTCTGAATAAGTAGTAACAGGCGAGATTAAATCAGAATGCTGTACCATTTCTTCCTGAAATACGGCAAATTGTTCCTGAAACGTCTGGTAGGGGTCTTTTGTCTCCCCAAGGTCGATAAACAGGGCAAAATTCTGTACAAGGTAATTGGCAGAAACCATTTTGCTCAGGTCAACTTGAAAAGGATTTGTCCTGAGGTTTAAATCTTTTTGTTGTTTTTTTTCCTTATAAATGCGTGATATAGTATCGCAGTGCATATCAATGATTTTCATAGTCTTCTCCTTAGAATAAGGTTGTGTCCATTATTATGACAAATTTGACAGAAATAGTCCACTCTGGAAAAAATACTTCTTCAAATACTACCACTGAGGTATGGCTGCCCGATAAAATTTCTGATAAAATAACAAAAAAATTGCCAGTACATTGAGAAGAAGATTTTTATGAAATATTTATGGTATTAGTTGGAGAAAAATGTAAATGACATTCGTTATAGAGATTGTAAGAAATAAGTAAGGTAATATTATATTTTCTTTAAGAAATGTAGCGTAAGATAAAAATTACAAGACAACAATGCAGGAAGCAGCTACCACAGAAAGGAAGGGTAACCGTTGGATAATTTAATCAGTGTGCGGGAT
>CANOHX010000050.1 GCA_947565885.1 uncultured Lachnospiraceae bacterium | reverse complement strand
CTGCCGCAGAAGACCGAGGAGGATGAGAAGTATATCAATATCGGAGCGGTGCTCCGCGTAACGCCGATTAAGGATGTCAAGACCATGATTCAGGCTTTTGCCTATGCAAAGTCGAGGCAGCCAAAGCTCAAATTGTGGATAATGGGACCATATGATGAGGATAAGGAGTATGCACAGGAATGTTTTGACTTGGTGGAGGCAATGCAGATTAATGACATTGTCTTTACTGGCAGGATAAACGTCAAGGAATATCTGGGGCGGATGGATATGACGATTCTCACCAGTATCAGCGAAGGGCAGCCGTTGACCATTTTGGAGAGCTATGCTGCCCACAGGCCGGTAATTGCCACGGATGTGGGAAATTGCCGGGGACTGCTCTATGGGGAGGGGGATGAATTTGGAGAGGCTGGAATTCTCACCCATATTATGAATATCGAGGAGATTTCCCATGCAATCCTGGAACTTTCCAATAATTCTGAACGGCGAATTCGGATGGGGGAGAATGGTTACCAAAGGCTGATGAACAAATATAAGATTTCGGATATGAAGAAAAAGTATAACGAAATCTATAATAAATTTGAAGATGAGATGATGCAGGATGCAGAAGTTTATGCAGAAAGCGCACTGACAGGAGAGGAAGAATACAAAGAGGAGTCTTTGGAAAGCAGAGAAGTGCGTGTGGAGGAGACACTGTTACATAGGCATGATGCTGAAGATGAATCACTGGAAGATTGGGCGGATTTGGAGGATGACTCATTGGATGACTGGTCAGATTTGGGGGATGACTCATTGGATGACTGGGCGGACCTGGGGGATGACTCATTGGATGACTGGGCGGATTTGGAGGATGACTCATTGGATGACTGGTCAGATTTGGGAGATGAACCCTTAGACGATTGGGCAGATATAGAAGATACGGTAAGAAATTAAGAAAGGCGTGGGTATCGCTATGGCAGGTATTGGAGTAAGGCTGAATCAGATTTTTGAAAAGAATACGCTGATAGCCGATTTGATAGGATTCGGATATAGTACGATTGTTACCGTTGCTCCGATGTTTCTGATTATTGGGAATATTATCCTGATGGGGGAGGCGTTGGAACTGTCCAAGGTAGCATATGCGCCGCGGGAACTGATGTCCTGCACGATTTTGTATATGTTTATATTTTCCATGCTTACCACTGCGCCTTTTAATTCCGTGCTGTCCAAATACATGTCGGATGTGATTTTTGAAGAGCGGTACCAGGATATCCGGCCCTGTTTCTATATCGGGCTGCTTATGAATGTCGTTCTGAGCTGCCTGTTGGGAATTCCGTTCTGTATCCACGAGGTTGTGGTAGGCAGGGTTGGCGTCTTATATGCTTTTACCGGATTTTGTGGATATATGGGCTGTGTGCTGGTGTTTTATGTCATCAAATATCTGCAGATTTGTAAAGATTATAAGAAGATTACGATTTTTTTCTTTGTGGGCATGGCATTTTCCTTTGTACTGTCATTGGTGCTGGTGCATGTGTTTGATTTTCCGGTGACGGATGCGATGCTGTCATCGATAACGGCAGGATTCCTGCTGATTGCCTGTGAAGAGATTGCGATGGTGAAGCGGTATTTTAAGAAGAACAGTGGCAGATACCGTCCAGTGCTATTATATATGAAAAGACATTGGATGCTGATTGTAACGGACTTGTTTTATACAATGGGGCTTTACATCCACAATTTTGTATTCTGGACTACGGACATCAAGATGGTGGTAGTGGATAGCTTTGTCTGCGCACCCTCTTATGATATGGCGACTTGCCTGGCGATGTTTACCAATATTTCCTCCACGGTCATTCTGATTTCCCGTCTGGAAATGCATTTCCGTGAAAAATACAAAGGATACTCCGAGGCGGTAATCGGCGGAAGGGCGGTGGACATCCGCAATGCACAAAAAAGGATGTTCCGGCAGCTGGCAGCGGAACTGATGAATCTGGTGCGTATCCAATTTATCATATCTATCTGCATTTTCCTGATTTGCGTGGTTATGCTGCCGCAGTTTGGCTTTTCCGGGCTGGTGATGCAGATTTACCCAAGTCTGGCAGCGGGATTCTTTATCCTGTTTTTGATGTATGCGGCAATTATTTTTCTCTACTATTTTAATGATTTAATCGGGGCAATGCTGACATCTATGTTCTTCCTGGGAGGCATTCTGGGCGTAACGATGTACGCTGTAAATCTTTCTGAGACGTGGTACGGAATCGGCGTCGTTGTCGGCTCCCTGCTCGGTTGGTGCGTTGCCTACCTCAGGCTGCGCTGGGTGGAAAGGCATCTGGATGAACATATTTTCTGCGCAGGAATATTGATTAAATATGCAAAAGGGAAGAAGCTTCCCTCCAAAGTATATGATATACATGAAGAGAAAAAAGAGGAAAGGATGGTGAAAGGGGAATGATGGCAGGTATCTTATGCACGATAACGGTGATTGAAGGGATTGTGCTTCTGGTTGTGGATTTCATTTCTTTTGTCTACCAGAAAATTACGGTGGGAATTGAACTTTGCTGGAGTGCATTTGCCGTGGTGCTTATTCTGCTGGGAGTGGTGCCTGGGCTGTCGGATTGGAGCAGGGTTGTCCCCCGGGAAGCGGTACCGGCATTCCTCCTTATCAGCCTTGCCGTTATATTCAGTTTCTTTTATTTAAGCTGTGCAGTTTCCCAGTTACTGCGCAAGAATCAGGAACTTGCCATGCATGTATCGCTGTTAAATCAGGAAAATGAGATTATTTTGCAGAAATTAAAAGACAGACTGACAGACGAAGAGGAAGAGAAGTAGCATGAAAAAGAAGCTTTTATTTGTCATCAATACGATGGGGCGCGCAGGAGCAGAGATGGCGCTGCTTGAATTGATGAGATCCTTTCCGGCGGAGAAATATGAGGTTGAACTCTATGTGGTCTTAAGCCAGGGAGAATTGGTGCGCGAATTGCCGAAGCATGTAAAAGTAATAAACCGCACATACTGTGATACCTCCGTGTTGTCGGAGAATGGACGACAGCATATACATAAGACGGTAATCCGCAGTTTTTTCCGCAATGGCAGATGGTTTCGTAAATTATTTCATCTGATTGCCGTAGCATTGGAGATGAAGAGAAGGAAAAAATTCCAGTTGGATAAGCTGCTTTGGCGTATGATTTCCGATGGCGGCGAATATCCCGAGAAAGAGTATGACCTTGCCATTGCTTATCTGGAGGGCGGAGCCACGTATTTCACGGCAGACCATGTCAAGGCGAAGCAAAAAGCTGCCTTTGTGCATATTGATTATGGCAGCGCTGGTTATTCCAGACGGATGGATAAGAACTGTTATCAAAATTTTGACCGTATTTTTGCCGTCTCAGAGGAAGTGCGCGCAAGTTTTTTACAGGTATATCCCGAATGGGAAGCAAAGACTGGCATCTTCCACAATATCATTAATCGGGAACGGATTATAATGCTTGCAGATAGGGCGGGCGGTTTTACCGATAAGTTTGACGGGATTCGGCTGCTTACCGTGGGGCGGCTGACATATCAGAAAGCGTATGACATAGCGATTACCGTTATGAAGAGGATAAAGGATGCAGGATATCGGGCACGTTGGTATGTGCTGGGGGAGGGGGACCAGCGGGAAGCCCTGGAGAAACAAATCAAAAGCCTGGGGTTGGAGCGGGATTTTAAGCTGTTGGGGGCAGTGGATAATCCTTACCCATTTTATAAAGGCTGCGATATCTATGTCCATGCCACACGTTTTGAGGGCAAAAGCATTGCCGTGCAGGAAGCCCAGGTGTTGGGCTGTGCCATCGTTGCCTCCGACTGCAATGGCAACCGGGAGCAGATTAGCGATGGTGATGACGGTATCCTCTGCGGCTTTTCGACGGAGGGAATCGCGGGCAGCATCATATCTTTGATAGAAGATGAGGGGAAGCGCAAACGGTTGGGAGCGGCGGCAGCAAACAAACGGCTGGAAAATGAAGAAGAAATGCAGCAGCTGCTGGATTTGCTGTGACAGAGCGATGGGTTATGGAGGAGGAAGGTAGCCGGTATGGATGGGAGAGGACAAAAAGAAGTATTGATTATCATTCCTGCATATAATGAGGAGAAGAATATCACAAAGGTACTGGATAAGCTGGAACAGCCGGAAATCCAGGAATTTTCGGATGTGTTGGTTATGAATGATGCGTCAAAGGATGCCACGAACTGGATTGTCAAAGAGCGGAATCATACCCTGGTAACGCATGTATTCAACTTAGGATATGGGAGCGCCTTGCAGCTGGGGTATAAGTATGCCATCCGCCGTGATTACAAGTACGTTATCCAGATGGATGCAGATGGGCAGCATGATGCCTGCAATGTCAGGCAGATTTATCAGGAATTAAAACGTAAGGATGAGCAGGGCAATGTGCCGGATATCGTGCTCGCTTCCCGGTTTATGCCGGGCAGCTCTGAGTATAATACGACAATGGTGAAAAAGTTTGCCTACCGCCTGTTCCGTTTTATGATAAAGACAGTAACTGGGCGCAAGATTGCGGACCCGACCACCGGGCTTCAAGGGCTGAACAGGCGCACGGTGCTGTACTATTCGCAATATGGGCATTTTGATGACAAATATCCTGATGCCAATATGATTATGCAGATGCTTTTGCTGGGCTTTCAGATAAGGGAGATTCCGGCGGTGATGCATCCGCGCACCAAAGGCTACAGTATGCATTCTGGCTGGAAACCGGTATTGTATATGTTCCGCATGTTTTTTTCTATATTAGCGATTGTATTTAAAATAAAAGTATTCAAATTGGAAACAGAGGAAAAACTGTCAAATGAACTTTATTAAAAAAGAAAAACGTCTGCGGTTTGAGCCGGCAGCACTGACCGAGAGCACGGCCTATCTGCAGAACCCATCTTGCGGCTGGTATCATATCTATCCGTTTGCTTTGGAGAAAAAGCCGGATTTTAAGGAATTGTATTGGTGTCTATGCGCACAGGAAACAATTGTCCTGGTATTAGCAGATATTGGTGCGTTCCGGGATGGAGAGCTGTCGGAAGAAGCGCTTGGCAATCTGGCAGATATTTTGGATTTTTTTGACGATAACCACAAAGAAGTTATCCTGCGCCTTACCTATGACAGGGAAGGGCGCGGCATGGAAAGGGAGCCGGATTTTTTAAATACGGTCATCGGGCATATGCGGCAATTGGGTACAGTTGTCCGTGCGCATCGCGAGCAGATTCTGCTTGTACAGGGGCTGCTCGTGGGCAGTTGGGGGGAGATGCATGACTCGAAATTTCTCTCGGAAGAACGGTTAAGGCAGTTGATGCGCGCCTGGCAGGAAGCTCTGGGGGATATCGCCATTGCCGTGCGTACGCCGCAGCAGTGGCGGATTCTGCATCCCCGAAACACAGCGCCGGGTACGGACAAGATAGGTTTGTTCAATGACGGCATGTTCGGCTCGCCGGACCATTTAGGTACTTACGGCTGGCAGACGAAAGAGGAAAGCGGCTGGCGCGGGCAGTGGCGCCGGGAAGAGGAGATTGAATTTATAGGGAAAATTGCCACGTCCGTTCCCTATGGCGGGGAGGCGGTAGGTGATTCCCTGGAACTGACAATTAGGGAAATGGCAGAGGAATTGCAGCGTACGCATGTCAGCTATCTCAATAGTAAGCATGATACCCGGCGTCTGAAGCAGTGGAGAGAAACACAGTGGCAGGAATCGGGTATCTGGGGACAGACAAGCGTATTTGATTATATTGGCTGTCATCTGGGATACCGTTTTGTAGTCAGGGAGGTACGCCTGGAAGGGAAAAAGGATTGCTGTCTTAAGATTTGCATAGAAAATACAGGATTTTCTTTATTGAGAGAGGAAGCAGAGCTGCTGCTTTTGGTGGGGAAGGAATACATCATCCTGCCGGACAGCCTTTGCGGCATGATGCCGCAGGAGACGAGAGAAATTACGGTGGCGTTATCTGGCAAAGCTGACGGTTTGGGGCAGCAATTGTCAGCTTTGCTGCAGAGAGGCGAAGAATCCGTACGTCCGCAATCCTTTTCGCCGCAGAAAGGAGCAGAATCTGTGCGTCCGCTGTCCCTTACGCTGCGCAGGAAGCGGGACAGACGCCCGCTGTTTTTTGCGAATACCTGCGCTGAGGACGGCAGCGTTTTATTGGGGCAGCTCTGGGGTATCAGTTTTTGAAGGCGTTTTATATCTGACCGTGAATGAACCAATATAGTAACCATATTTATGGGCAGGTGTTTCGTTGGCAAGCTGGATATTGCGGCTGCTGGCAGGGTCAAAAAGGCGGTAGTAAACTTGATAATTGCCAGCCTGGTAAGCGCGGATGTCTAAGGGGGCAGTCCATGTCGCAGTCTCCCCGCTTTTCCAAAGTCGGCTATCGGTATCTACAGAAATTGTGTCGCAGACACTTCCGTCTTCACGCACAATTGTGACAGTGGAGAGGAATGGGCGGTAACCTACAGAAAAACCGCTGTTTTCCATGGTGACGGACAAGGCAGCTTTGGTATTGAGGAAACTGTCGAAAGTACAGTCTGAGGAACATATGGCATAACGGTAGCCTAGATGGGCTGCAATATAGGAATAGCCGTCTGTGCCGTCAAAGCAGTTTTCTCCGTGGTAAGTATCGTTTCGCCATTTGTCCAGTACCTGCAGGTCATAATCACAGTCAAGGTAGGAGACGTGCATGTTTTTCAAATCCTCCAAAGCGTTGGCAAAATCGTTGTATTCATTGTCCAGGACAACCTCGCCGCCGTTCGGCACGTAATTACAGAGCGCGTTCTGGAAAGCAATCTCTTCGCTGCGGGTGCCTTTGCCAGTAAAGTCTTCCATAACTTCAAAAGGTTCATCCCCATAGGTGCCGAGATCATTGGCAGAGCCTAACATGCCATCGTTGAAAAGCCCAGTCCTGGCAGCAATTCTCCCGGAGAAAGCGTCCTCGCCAGAAATTGGCAGGGAACTTTGGCTGATGATGCGGTAGTGTTCCGGGGTTCTTACGGACAAGTAGATGCTGGGGTCAATGATGGAGTGCAGCTGCGCGGCAAGTTCACGCAGGTTCTCCGTTGACATATAATTGGAATTGTTCATCTCGCCGCAGTTTCCCACATAGACGCCCTGTAGGAGGTAAATATTTCGGGCATATTTGTTGACAATTTCCCCAGTCTGCTCCATATGGCGTTTGATAATGGAAATATCCTTTGGCTCCGTCTCCCTTGCCTTCCCGTCCCAGTCATAGAGGAAGCGTAGAATTATCTGCCTGCCGGCGTCGGACCAGGCGGACAGGAGGGTCTCTAGCTGTGACAGGCCCAGGGGGCTGATGTCAGAATCCGGATAATTCTGCAGATTGATTTGCAGGAGGGCGAGTTGGTGTTCGTCCTTTGCAATAGCCTTTTGCACATCATCCACATTGATGAGCTCCGTATCGGAAATCGTATAACCATAAATTTGGTACCAGCCCTGGTAGGGATTATCTAATTGCTGGCTGGATTGCACATAGTCCCCTGGCTGGTAGGAAACGGTGTAATATTCCTGTGGGCGGTACAGGTAGATGCCAATGCCTGGAATGTTAAAAATATTCAGCAGTATGCAGGGGAGGACAAACAAAAATAATTTTTTCATTGCAAACCTCGCATTTTTTTGTTTCAGTATAACATAATGGTGGAAGGATTGGGAATATGCAGGAAAATAAAATTGATTTTGTAGTGACCTGGGTGGATGGCAGCGATAAAGCCTGGCAGCAGGAAAAACGCAAATACGATGTGGCGCACAATGCCACGGAGATTGATGCCGCCAATGAGCGTTACCGTGATTGGGAGAACTTAAAATATTGGTTCCGGGGCGTGGAAAAGTATGCGCCATGGGTGCGCAAAGTCCATTTTATTACCTGGGGGCATCTGCCAGCATGGCTGAATACAGCGCATCCAAAGCTGAATATTGTCTGCCATCAAGACTATATTCCGGCGAAATACCTACCTACTTTCAACTCGCATACAATTGAATGGAATATGCACAGGATAGAGGGACTGTCTGAACAGTTTGTTTATTTTAATGATGATATTTTCCTTACAGGACCTATTAAAGCGGAAGATTTCTTTAAAAATGGAAAGCCTTGTGATATGCTGGCATTTCAGCCGGTGGTAGCAAACCCGGCAAATCCAGTGATGTCCCACATTTATCTGAATAATTCCCTGGTGATTGCCAAATATTTCTCTAAAAGGGAAAATGTGAGGAAACAGTTAGGCAATTATTTTAAGCTGGGCTATCCGGCCCTGTATTTTTTCTATAACCTGCTGGAACTGGCGTTTCCGCTGTTTACAGGATTTTATACGGTACATGGGCCGTCTCCATTCTTAAAGGAGACGTACTGTACGCTATGGGAGAAAGAGGCAGACCTTTTGCATGAGACGTGCAGCCACCGTTTCCGCAGCGAGACGGATGTCAGCCAGTATATTGCCCGTGAATGGCAGAAGCTTTCCGGCAATTTCCATGCGCAGAATATTACAAGGCATTTCCGTTATTTTGATGTGAAGAGCGACAATCCTGGGCTCGTCCGAGCGATTGCCAGCCCAGGAACAAGAATCTGCTGTATCAATGATGCCAACAAGCCCATTGATTTTGTGCGGGCAAAGCGGCAGGTGATTGCAGCATTGGAACAGATTTTGCCGGAAAAATCTGAATTTGAGAAAAGTTAAGGTATCTTATATGGAAGCAAAAAGCAGAACGGAGTATTCCGCACGTAATACAACGGTGGCGCTTGTGTCCCGCCTGACGGCAATCGTCATGGGCTATCTGTTAAGGGTTGTGTTCACCCATACGCTCAGTGAGAGCTATGTGGGGGTGAATGGGCTCTTTGTTGACATTATCCAGGTCCTTTCGCTGTCTGAGATGGGTGTGGGCACGGCAATTACCTTTGCGCTTTACCGTCCGATTGCAGAGGGCGATACGGAGAAACAGAAATCGCTGATGCTGCTTTTTCGCAAATTTTACCGGGTGGTGGCTGTCATTGTGGCTGTAGGCGGCGCGCTGCTGATACCGTTTATGGATGTTTTTATTAAGGATTATGAAAATGTCGAACATCTGACGCTGATTTATATCCTGTATTTGGTAAATACGGTTTGTTCTTATCTGCTGATTTATAAAAAAACATTGATGGATGCGCATCAGCTCTTATATATCGGCACTTTTTACCAGACGATGTCCTGGGTGCTGCAGGATGTGCTGCAGATAACCGTGCTCATCCTTTGGCATGATTTCATTCTTTTCCTGCTGATAAATATTGCAACCACCATCCTGTGCAATGTATGTATATCCGTACGCGCGAACAGGCTGTATCCCTACCTGAAAGACAAGCAAGCCGCGCCGCTTCCTGAGAAGGAGAAGAAAGATATTTTTTCTAATATCCGGGCGATGCTGATGCACAAGGTGGGGACGGTGATAGTCAATAATACGGACAACCTGCTCCTGTCTGCCTTTGTGGGGCTTGCCAGCGTGGGGGGGTATTCCAATTATTATCTTTTGATTGGTTCTGTGCGCCAGATGTTAAACCAGGTATACCAGGGCATCACTGCGAGCGTGGGCAATCTGGGCGTGACGGAAGAAGAAGGGCATATCCGGCAGGTGTTTGAAGCTGCTTTCTTTATCGGGCAGTGGATGTACGGATTTGCATTTATCTGCCTGTATGAGCTTCTGAACCCATTCATTGAAATCAGTTTTGGTAAACAGTATGTATTCCCGGAAGCGACAGTGTTCATCCTGTGCCTGAATTTTTTCCTCAATGGAATGCGCAATGCCACGCTGACGTTCCGCGATTCTATGGGCCTGTTCTGGTATGACAGGCATAAAGCGATTGCAGAGGCGGTATTGAATCTGGGGATTTCCCTATTGTTGGTAAATTGGCTGGGAATGTCTGGTGTGTTTTTAGGGACTTTGTTCAGCATGGCGCTTACCTCCCTGTGGGTGGAGCCTTATGTATTGTATAAGCATGGATTCCACCAATCCTGCCTCAGTTATTTTGTGCGTTATTTCCTGTATGTGGCAGTGATTGGCGTCGGCTGGTATGCAACAGATTTGCTGTGCAGGGAACTGGCAGCCTTGGGCATACACGGCGCCATGCAGGTATTGGCGGCGAGATTGACTGTCTGTCTGTTCGTGCCGAACCTTTGGTTCCTCATTGTCTATGGCAGAAGCCGGGAGTTTCGTTTCCTGTTGGCGAAAGCGAAATCACTGGTGAGGAAACGCTGATATAAAAAGCATAGCATATGTCTGTGGAATGTTTAGAAATTCTTTTACATTGTAACATGCGGAACAGATTTTATGCGTATTCGTGTAAATTGCCAGCATATCTTTAAATAATTGCCTTTTACATCGAAAGCAATACTGGGAAAGGAGAACGGCGTTGATAGGAGAAACGGAAGATCTGCTGCTTGCAGCCTTAAAGCAATCGTTACATTCAGATGGTAAAAAGATACATCAGAAAGGAAAACCTGCTGGGAAGCAGGACATGCATCTTTTGCTTGCGTTGGCAAGGAAGCATGCCGTCCTTTCCCTGCTGTTTGGTGTGTATGAGGACGAGGAACTTCCCATCCAGCTTTGGCAGGAATTACAGAATGCTGCCGTTACCGTGGTGCGTTCCAATTACCGGCTTTTGTTCCTGACGAAATATATTACGCAGGTTTTGCAGGAGGAGGGAATCTGCGCCATTCTTTTGAAAGGAGCGTCCACAGCTTCCTGTTATCCGGTGCCGGAGCTGCGCAAGTCTGGAGATATTGATATCCTTATCCCTGAGGAAGGTCAATTTCGACAGGCGGTGGAATTATTGAAGAATGAGGGGTTTGCACAATGCAAGGAGCAGCCGGCGCTGCATCATCTGGAACTGAAAAATGCGGAAGGTATTTCTGTGGAAATCCACAGAATACTGGCGGAGCCGTTTGAGAGCAAAAAGATGAACCTGTATCTGGAGCAATTGCTGCCATCCTATGGAAAGCATGTAATTGCCAATGATTCCTGGGGCGTAAGGTTTTACCAGCCCGCAGACGCATA
Source organism: uncultured Lachnospiraceae bacterium (assembly GCA_947565885.1). Lineage (GTDB taxonomy): Bacteria > Bacillota > Clostridia > Lachnospirales > Lachnospiraceae > Petralouisia. The sequence continues at coordinate 3,795 of CANOHX010000050.1, read as the reverse complement.
CCATGCATTTTATCTGGTCATCCATATGCTGCAGCATTTCCTGCGGGCGGGTTTTGGTCTCAAATTCCTCTGTGACTGGACGGTCTTTTGGGAGCGGCAAATAGATGATAAGCAAAAGGAGACATTTCAGCGCCTTATCCGCGAAAGCAAAACGGAAGGATTTGTCGCAGTGCTGACTGAAGCATGTGTAAAATACCTGGGGCTTAATAGAGAAAATGTAAAGTTCCTACTGGGGGAATCAAAAGGAAATGAGAAATCTGGACAGGAGAATTCAGCGGAAAACAGAGAATTTCCATGGCGTGGAGGTGATTTGCATAAACTGGCAGAGGATTTCATGGAGGAGGTGTTTGCCGCCGGAGAGTTCGGGCATGACACGCAGCAGCGGATGGTTGCCATGCGGGGGACGGGGATTGCCGCCTACGTCCGGGAATTCCACCATCAGATGCATCTCAATTACCCACATGCGGGAAAAGTATTTCTGGTGTGGCCCTTGCTGTGGGCATTGACCCTTGCGCGTTTCCTGTACAATAACCGCGCCGTCCGCAAGGTGCGGGGACGCGATATCTTAAGGGAGGCGGGGAGGCGGAGCAGGTTGATAGGAAAGATGAAGCTGTTCTAAGGAAATTCTGGTTAAATCAGTATTTCCCCAATAGCTGGCGCTGAGCAGAAAATCCGCTAAGTGGGCAATCTTGATTCCGTTGATGTTGGATAACTCCTTATCTGTTATGTCCTCAGAATCCTCTCACCATTTCGTCAATCTCCTCTTCATTTAAAATGACGCATTTCCTGTCACGGATGGCATAGACCCGCTTACAGATATTCAGTACAGAGGGGCGGTGCGTCGTCACGATGCAGGTGCGCGGATATTCGTCCGCCATGATATTTTTCAAGACTTTACGCTCCGTCGCCACATCCAGGGCGGAGGTCGCTTCGTCCAACAAGAGGATTGGCGAATGGCGCAGCAGCGCACGGGCAATGGAAAGCCTCTGTGCCTGTCCCTCCGAGAAGCCGCCCCCGCGCTCCTTGATGATGCTGTGTATTTTATCGGGAAGTTTGTCCACAAAATCCCAGGCGCAGGACAGTTTTAAGGCGTCGATAATTTCGTCATCTGTGGCGTCCGGCTTTACATTGCGCATATTTTCGGCAATCGTACCGGAAAACATAGTGTTGCCTTGAGGGACATAGGAAAATAATCTGCGCGTGGAAGGAGTCAGAGGAATGGTGTCAGTTCCCGCTCCAAGTTCAGCTGTTCCGTTCTGCGAGCGCATCAGCGACAGAATCAGGCGTATCATGGTTGTTTTGCCTTCGCCGGATGGACCGACCAGTGCAACTACCTCATGCGGATGGGCTTCCAGGGAAGCGCCCGCAAAAACCTGCGTACCGTTATGATATGCATAATCGAGGTCTTTGACAGAAAGGCTGATGCCATTGCTTTTATGTGTCTGGAAAAATGTGTCCACAGCATCGTTTTGGCTGTAGTCTTCCCTCGGCATCTCAATGATATCCATCAGGCGTCCTGCCGAGGTCGTAAGGGCAATAATTGTGGGGACGAGGGAAGTCAGGTTATGCAGCGTACCGGTCAGCGTACCGGAAAGGCTCAGGAACATTGTCATCGTACCATAGCTGATGGCATTGGAAAAGACGCGGTAAATTCCCCAGCCGTAGGAGGCGTAGGAGACCAGCAGCGCGACGGTAGACAAAAGCAGCGAAGTCCCCATGGACATTTTCTGGAAATCCAGCCTCATAGCGATGTATTCTTTCTGCAGCTGCTTTAGGCGCGCAATATACAGGCGGATTAAGTCAAAGGCCTTGATGGTCTGGATATTGGAAAATGTCTCCTGGTTGAAGCCGGACATCTTCGCACCCATAGCCGCGCTCCGCTTATTGTTGTTGACCATGCGGTTCAGCAAGGTCTTTGAGAGCAGCAGGCTGACAGGCATCCCCAAGAAAGCAAATATGGCAAAGGAGGGGTCGTAGTAAATGACCATGGCAAAGGCGCTGACAAAGCGGAAAATATAAATAATCGCATTTGGCACAAAGTTGAGGATGCCGTTTGAGATGGCGGAGGCATCGGAACCCCAACGCGTTAAAAGGTCGCCGGTATGGTAAGTAGTTAAAGATTCCCAGTCCGTGACCAGAATCTTCGAGAAAATGTCCGCCTTGATTTCAGAATCTACTTTCAGGCTCAGATAGGTGGAAGCATATTCCGAAATCTGGTTGAGAAACGTAGTCCCGACGTTCAGTCCAATCATGATGGAGAAAGTTTTGACAATTTCCCCGGTCTGGTGTCCCGTAATGATATCGACCAAATCTTTGGAAACCAGGCTGGTCAGTAAGGCAATGACAGTCCCTACCATGCCAAGCAGAGTGTAAAAAATCATTGTCAGCCAGTAATGCCTGGCATACTGGTAGATCCAAAGCGTCTGTCTCCACATTTCCCCCAGCCGACCAGCTTTGATGCGTCCTATGAGGAATTTGACTTTCTTCTTCATGGAAAAACGTCCTTTCTAACACAGATGCAAAGAACAAAGCGGACAAGCCCGCTTCAATTTTCAGGAGTGCGCATATAAGATAAAAACAGCACCACTTGAATCAAGCGGTGCTGCTCCATAATACATAACTAGCAAATCATGATGTCATTCCGATTTAGTTGCCGTCTGCCCCGCCACCCTGTACATTGACAGTCTTCGTACATGAGATTGTTGAACCAATACAGGAAATAGACTTGGTGGTTGCTTCATCGGCAGCTTTCACCCATACTTTGTATGTCATGGTGTCGCCCGATTTGTAAGCATTCGCGTGTAACTCACGCGTAATGGTAACGTTTGTGCCGCTGAAAGTGCTGGGGAATTCTGAATATGCATCTGTCAGGGCATTGCTGAAAGTGAGGGTAACTGTAGAAGCAGATGAAATATGCTCCACTGCAGTTGAATGTACGCAGCGGATTTCGAATACGTGATGTGAACCATTCCAATCCTGTACGGATACGGGGTCTACAGTCCAGCAGTCAGCAGCTTCTGTAGCGCCGCTGGCTGCATACACGCCTTCACTTAAACCATCGTTTACCATTACCATCGGTTTTTCATAACCTTTCATGATAGGCCTCCCTTCAAAAAAGTAGCTTTGTAGATATTGTTCTATTGCTACCATAACATATTATATAGAAATAGTAAAGAAAAATTCATAAAATTTGTTAAATTTGTGCAATTTTTGAAGAAAAACACTGTATGTTGTGATTGAAATGTGATGTTGTGATATGGTATAATGATTGGAAGAAATTTTTGAAGCCAAAATGCACAGTAAAACCAGGCAGCAACAACATGGGCAGGTAAAGTTCAGATGAGATACCATCGTTTAAAGCACCGTTTAAGTATGCAGCACAGTTTTGACGGACAGGCAAAACACAGACACCATCACCTGATAGAGATTGAAATTGTAGCAAGGCAGATGTCAGAAGATTTTTTAGAATTTGCAGATATGGATTCTATATTGAAACAAGTGCTGGCCCCATATCAATACCAATATTTAAATGAATTCCCAGAATTTGGGGGAGATACAAGCATTGAACATCTGGGTGAGGTATTCTATATGAAGGTAAAAGAGGCATTGGAAAGACAGCATTGGCAGTTTGCTCGGTTTGAAATCAGCGAAACGCCTTTGCGTGTTTATGCGATTGTGGAAGAAGAGATATAACAGTGGCGATTTTTAAAAGGAGGTTTTTCATGAAAGCCAAGAGCATTTTCAGAGGAACAGTTGCAGGTTTGATGTCATTGTCGCTTTTATTGTCAGGTATGC
>CANOHX010000049.1 GCA_947565885.1 uncultured Lachnospiraceae bacterium | reverse complement strand
TCAGTTCAAACCCATAGTATTCTGCCATTTCGGAAGCAATTTTATAATCTTCCGAAATGGCAGAATACTATGGGTTTGAACTGAACAACAGTAAAGTTATCAAGCAGGGTTATCTTCCGTACAGCATGGAAGATATCCTTAATATCTCATCTTATTTAAAAATGGGATTCCATAAGGAAATGCATTTTAAGAATACGAAACATGAATGGCCGAGATATCGGGTTGTAGGTTTTGGCGGCGAATCTGTGAGAGCGTATTACAGCATGACGGCGCAGGAGTACAAGGATTTAGTATGCAGCAGGGCAAACCAATATTCCCTAAGCCTTCAGGCAGATATGAAAGCTTCTATTTGTCGTCTGTTGGATGATGCGTACCAGAAAGTTAAAAAGAAAAATCATATCAGTGACGATAATTCTACAAATTATCCCTTGTATCTGTTCCGAGAGACAGACAACAGGGTTCATTTCGGTAAGGGATCTCTTGAAAACTATTTTTCAAATACCTTTGATTTGACGCCTTACATTGATCCGGACTTATTAAAGCTGCGGCTCAACGATCCCGGATGTCAAGATAACAACCTTCTGATGGCTGTGATGTATGTCAGATATTGTCCCAAGCTGCTGGATTATAGGTTTGCAAGGGGCGGCATGGACCCATCTACGGTAGAATTTGCACGAAAAATAAATGATAAATTTGATAAGGCGCAGAGTGCGGTATTGCGTAACAGGAGCGGGGAAGACAGTGCATTTCTTGTGAAAGTCAGAGATGAAAAAGTAGCACAACTAAAAAGCGCTACGGACAATCAGCGTATTCCAGCAGGAGAGCCGGAGAGATACCTGAAATCTGTTTTCGATTCCACAAAGTGCCGTAAGCTTTTTGCTACCTGTTTTGATGAGGAGATATACTGCAAGGCAGATATGTTCTATGGGGAACAGGGCTATCATCCCATGCGCCATTGCTATTCTGTCCTTGCGGTAACCAAAGTAATAGAAGATGCGATTGCCAGAAAAGGGGAGCGTCTTCTGACGCCAATTGAGTGCATGGATAGATATATCCATGAAAACTATTACCAACCGGATAACAGCCTGGAATTAGTCATGCGCCTTAGGGATTATCTTACGGCAAGGATGGATTTTCAGCTTTCTGGTGTAGAAAATCCAGAACTTGAAGTGGTTACCGTTTCCGATGACAGAGCGATGGTATCTATGCCGGAGTGGATACAGCAAGAGGGAATCGGATATATGGTGGAAGCATATATGGGAAGCATAGATATCTCCTTGCGTTCTGCCACGGGCGGTAGGCTGACCATCTGGGAAAGAGGTAGGAATATCAGTGATGGAGAAGGCGGTCGGATTGCTTACTGGATTGAGTATCAGAATGTCCGGTATAATGGAGAGGCAGTATCTGAGGCGCAAGGTTTGGTATGGCATGATAAGCCGATTCGCCTGGAGTACTCACTGAAAGCAGGAGAAACTATCCATTTCCATGCAGAATGGAAACCATATAGAGGAGATCATAGGCATGTAGAAGAAACAGGGAAGCAACTGAACAGAATCAAAAAACTACAGAATGAGATAAAGGATAATAAAGCCACGATAAAAGAAAAGGACAGAGAGATAAGGGAGATAAAGAATTCACATTCTTTCCGTTTTGGAAATAAAGTTATGTATGCTCCCGGCAAGGTCAAAGAAAAACTGAAGAATTTTGGTAAAGGGAAGTGAAATGGAAAAATCAGATAGCAAAAATTATTTTGGTGTGGAGAAAGAATTTTTCCTAATAGATTCGGATAATCTGCAAAGCCTACAGACAAAAGTTTGCGCACATATCGCTTGGGAAATATTGTGATGTATATTCCGAAAAAATTAAAAAGATGGATGGAAAGGTTGAGGAAAAATGGTTGATATTTCGGTTGCAGTACCCGTATATAATGTAGAAGATTATGTTGCTGAATGTATAGAGAGCGTGTTGGCAAATAAGAATGTGAAAGTCGAGATTCTCTGTATTAACGACGGCTCCACGGATTCTTCTTTGAAAGTGGTGGAAGAATTAGCGGCAAAGCACGACTGTATCAAGGTTGTCTCACAAGAGAACAGCGGGCTGTCTGCAACGAGAAACAGGGCAATCAGGATGGCTGCTGGCAAATATATTTATTTTTTGGACAGTGACGATAAGATTGGCGAAGATGCTTTAAAGAAACTATTTGATTGCCTTGAAAAAGAAAATCTGGATGTGCTTTATTTTAGTGGGGAATCTTTTTATGAGACGGAACAGCTTGCAGAGGAACATAAGAATTATGATACAATTTACCTAAGAACTGGAGATTATGACAGTTGCTGCAGCGGATTAAAGCTTATGGGCCGTCTCAGGGAACAAGGAGACTACGCTGTGTCTGCCTGTGTGCAAATTATACGGCGGGAGTTTTTGCTGGAGCATAATATTTTCTTTTATGAAGGCATTATCCATGAGGATAATTTATTTACGTTTCAGGTCCTTGCGAATGCCCAAAGGGCAAACTGTGTGAATGACGTTTATTTCTACCGGCGTGTCAGGGAATCTTCTATTATGACTACAGAGGTTACCCATAGGAATCTTTGGGGATACTATGTAAGTTTTAGAGAGATGATGCACTATGTAAATGAATTGGAAATTAATCCAGAAGAAGAGAATATCGTTAGTGGGGTAATCCGCAATACGAAGTGGCATGTACGCAGATGCTTTCATCTGGTCAATAAGGAAGAGCGAGAAGAATTTTATCAAAAGCTGGGGATTAGTGGACGGATTTTCTTTAAGAGCATTGTGATGCCGGAGATAGATTTAGAGCGTAGGAATGGGGCTTTGAACAGGGAAGTTAACGATCTTAGGCAGTCTTTCTCCTATCGGATGGGCAAGAAAGTTACTTGGCCGTTAAGGAAGACAAATGCCTTTGTTAATAAAGTCAAGCGGGGATTGCGGATTAAAGTGTCTGTTATCATACCGGTCTATAATGCTGAAAAATATATAGGGGAATGTCTGGACAGCCTTAGGAGACAGACATTAAAAAATATAGAGATAATTTGCGTGGATGACGGCTCAAAGGATGGAACGCTGGAGATATTGCGGAAATATGAAGCGGAGGATAAACGTATTAAAGTATTTTGCCAGGAGAATCAGTATGCGGGAGTTGCGCGCAATTGCGGCATAGACAATGCCCATGGCAGGTATATGCTTTTTCTTGATGCCGATGATTTTTTTGAAGAGACCCTCATTGAAAAAGTTTATTTGGAAGCAGAGCGGCGTCAGGCGGAAGTGGTGTTGTTTGGCGGGCAGTCTTATAATGAAAGCACAAAAGAGATAAAGCCTATGCCGTGGCTTTTAAATACGTCTGTACTTCCCAAAGAGGTTCCGTTTAACCGTAAAGACACGGAAGGTATGCTTTTAAGCGCATTTTCTCCTGCGCCATGGACGAAACTGTTTCGCAGCGATTTTGTCAGAAGGAGCAGTTTGAGATTTCAGGATTTACAGAACAGTAATGATGTTTTTTTTGTATTTTGCGCCATATGTCTTGCTAATAAAATCACATATCTGGATGAAAAACTTGTTTATTACCGCAGAGGTTCGGAAAGCAGCCTACAGAGCACAAAGAAGAAACAGCCGCTTTGCTTTCTGGAAGCATACAACAGTGCCTATAAATTATTAAATAACGAGGGGATTTATCAGGATGTAAAAAAAGGCTTTCGCAACACGGTAATCTCAGGCTGTTTATATAATTATGATTCCTATACGGATGAAGCGGAAAAAGACATCCTTCTAGAGGCATTTTTATCTGATAAGTTTACGGAAATGGATTTATTGGGAGGACAAGAGAGCGAATATATTAATCCTGGTAATTACCGGAGATTAAAAGAATTAATAGAAAACTATAAACAAAAAAAGCGTTAAGGAAGATGGAAATGTAAGCGGGGCTTTTTCTGAGGAGTGTGGTTGGGAATGCAGAAAATGAACAGACCTAATAAGGGTTTAACATTTGCCATTTTGCTGATAACCGGCATTCTTATATCGTGGATGCTGACAGCCATGCAGCTTGCAGGAAGTGTCAACTGGTGGTGTTTTTTAGATATTGGGAGTGTCTATGACATATCATCAGGTTATTATCGGCAACCGGGGATACGCTGGATTTATAATGATGAAGAGAAAATTATCCAGACGGAAGGGGAAGAGGCCAGCTGTTATTATCATGTAAATAGCGGGCAAAAGAACTGGAATTATCTTTATCTGACGCTGGCGGGATTAGACAGGGGCAGCCAATGGAAGATTGAGTTTTATGGACAAGATGGAGAAATAATCTTCACTAGAAGCCTGGATGTGCAGAACGGACGCAATATTCTGCAATTACAGGAGGGGGAGATTTACGGCATAAAGATTATTGTCAATTCTCCGTCTTCTTTTTCTATAGGGAGAATTGAGTTTCGGGAAAAAGAGCAGAATTTTTCGTGGAGCCAGGCGCCATGGATGTTTGTAAGGGTTTTGGTATATTATTTTTTATCTGTTTTTATCCTTACGGGATTCTTATGGTATTATAGAAGAGCCAAGCCGCATATTTCAAGGAGAGGGACATGGACCTTGGCTGTGCAAGAAGCGTATGCCAGGATGTTGGAGTGCTATGGGCAATTGTTTCAGGGTATTTCCCAGCCGGCAAAGGCGGGGCTGCGCAAGCTGTGTTTTATGATAATTCTGCTGACCCCATATATTACGCCAATGGCTTGGCAAAGTACCCTGATAGTCGTGAGAAGGGAACTCTTGTTATTGGCAGCCTGTTTGCTTCTGATAGCGTTTCTGTCTTGGGATAAAGGCAGACAGAAGGTGGACTGGCGAAACCCTTTGGTTCATGCCTGGTTTGTACTATGGCTGATGATTCTGGTTTCAGATTTTGTGTTGGGAAGGGCGCTTCAGAGCGTAAGTATTCTGATGATGGGGGCAATGGCTCCCCTTTATATGTCCTGGGGCACCATGAAGCGGCCAGAGCGGCTTACTCGAGATTTTACGGCATCATTGCGATATCTTTATTGGGCAGGAAGTGTTTACTGCCTTTTTTTCCGTCCTTTTGTGCCTGGATACCGTTATACAGGCATATATGGCAACTCTAATTTGTTTGCGGGCTATCTTGCCACGGTAAACGTCGCTTTTTTGGCGAGCCTGAGTGAGAATTTGGGCAGGGAAAAGCTTAAGAACCGTGTGTTGGCAGAAAACGTACTTGGTCTGGTTAGCATATGGGGATTTCTGAAGATGACAGAGAGCGTAACCTCCCTTGTGGCGTATGTCTTGGAGTGGATTGTGTTTCTCTGGGGGCAGTTTCCGGCGGAAAAGAGGAGGTCTTATCAACGGAATTTAAAAAAGGCGCTGGTAATTTCCGTAGTTTGTATTTCGTTGGTGGGAATTTCTGGGAAATGGTGTTTGAGCAATATGCCCAAAATCTGGGAAATGCAATTTAAGGAGCAGGAATGGCAGCCCTTAACAGGGGAAAATTCCTTGTCTATGGTCGCAGCGGCTGCTGGACACAGCGCAAGTGCCAGCGGGCTCTCAGAGCGTCTGTGTCAGAAAGTTACCAGCGGGGAATGGTATGATTTGTTTGCCGGCAGGGATGAGATATGGAGGATTTATATATGCAATTGGAATTTGTTCGGGCATTATGGCAACCTTGAATCTTTAGATGGAAAGGCTGCGCATGCCCATAATGCGCTTTTACAGATGATAAACGACCATGGCCTTTTTATTGCCGTGCCGTTTCTGATAATGCTTTATTACAGCTTGAAGTATGGCATCAAAGCTGTTGTTGTCAAGAAGAAGTTCGGTTTGTTTTTCCTCTTAGCTGTGGTAAATTATGTTGTGCAGGGGCTGGCGGAAAATACGCCTTATCTGAGTTATAGCTGGCTAGTCTGTTACATTGCGCTGGGAGGGCTGTTTTCGCAGCCTGGGGAGGCAGAAGCATAAGAAGGTGGAGAGATGGAAGAAAATAGGAAATTTCATATATTTCTGCTCCTTTTTGCAGGAGCTCTTATCAGCGTGATGCTAACGATGATGCGGTTAGGAGGGAGCATAAATTTCCAGGAATTTATGTCTGCTGGCAGGGTGTATGATTTTGAACCATGGGAATTGCAGCGAAATTCTAAAAATTGGATTTATGAGAAAGAAAATAAGGGATACCGACTTAGCAAGGAAAAGGCGCAGAAAAAATTCCTCCTGGACGGCAGTGTGCAGACATGGGATTTCCTCTATGTCACGGTGGGGGAGCTGAGTAAAGAGCCGGTTGATGGTGTGCTTAAGTATTATGACGGAGAAGGAAAGAAGCTATTGGAGCAGCCGATTTCCCTGAGTCTGGGAAAGAATATGATTCAGATGGATAGTTCGCTGCCCATAAGTATGATTGGCATACGGCTTTCTGATGTGCAGGGGGAGTTTATTTCTATCACCAGGATGCAGATTCGCACCACGCCCTCCTGGTTTACGCCCAGGCATTTTTGCAGTCTGTTTGCCGTTGCATTTGCAGGTGTGATGGCAATGCTTTTTTGTTTAGCATTTGTGTTGCGCAGATTCCGCGGAGGCAGAAAAGGAAATGCCGTCTGGATTATTTTGGAAAGCATTCAGTCTGGTATGAATGTGATTGGAGATTTTCTTGGTAGCAGGCTTGGAGGCAGGCTCTACCAACAGCAGAGGGATTCCTTGCGCAGTTTTTTATTTAGCGTCCTGTTTGTATGGATGATATTTGGCAATGCGGCAGGATGGCTGGGCAGTGCAGCGATGTGCCGTTACCATACGCTGGTCTGTGCGCTGCTGCTGTTGTTTATCTCTTTAGTATCCTGGGAGGCCCCGCTGCAGCATCAGTTTTGGCGCGGACCGATTATGAAAAGCTGGCTGGGCATATGGCTGGGCGTCGTCTTATGCGATCTATTTACCATAAGGCAACTGGAATCCATCGCAGGATATGCCATGCTTTTTGCCGGAAGCATCTTCCTGTATTTTTGTCAGAATATGGAAAGGCCAGAGCGGTTGCTCCTTAATATGATGCAGGGTCTGGAAGCCACGTTTTTCCTGGGGATTGTCTACTGTATGATTTTCCGCATGAAGAAGCCGGCGGTTGAATATAATGGGGTTTTCAAAAGCCCGGAAGAACTTGCGATGTATGCGGTGCTGATGGAAATTGTCTTTTTGACCAGGATGGATTGGTTTCTGTCTGGGAGAAAAGACCAGCCTGTGGGGAGGACTGGGAGATTTCTTTTCTGTGTAAAGGTGGTAACTGGCGGAGCGCTGTCTCTGTTTCTTGTGCTGAGGAGCGGACATACAGTGGGAATTGCCATATTTGCCGTTATTGGCATATTTTATATTCCCAATTTGTTAAAGAAGCTGTATAATATGGCTAGGAAATGCCGGATATTATTTGTGGACGTTATAGCGGCGGCAATCCTTGCCTATGCTTTTACTGGTATAGTTTTTGTTGGGATAAAGTATATCCCGGGAATTCTGGGCATGGATTTGAACTATAAGAATGAATTATTATTAACTGGACTTATGGGAGAGGAGCGGGAGCTTTACCGCTTGCAGTATCCAATGGACCTGTATGGCGTGCAGACCAAGGAGGCTGAGAAGCTTCCCATTATTTGGCAAAACTATGGGAGGAGGCTGAATCTGTTTGGACATGAGGGGAGATGTATAGTATTTCGCCGTGTCATCCAGCCTTACAACGGCTATTTGGATATGGCGTACCGTCATGGAATATTCATTTTACTGCCATATGTGGCATTTCAGGTCATGGTAATTGTCCTTGGCATTCGATGTGCAGTTTTCAAAAGGGGGAGGAGCAATTTTTTTCTGTTATTTTTAGGAACTGCGTACCTATGTTTTTCCTTTTGTGCCAATGTAGAGATTTCATGGGGGCATCCCCTGTGGCTTTGCTACTACTTGTCAATAGGGCTGCTGGGAAAGATAGAGTCAGAAAAAACTTAAGAAAAGAGGGATTTGCGTGAAAATGTGGTTAGAGAGGAATCAGCTTCTGTTGAAAAAACTTGGGCTGTTAATCTATGATATGTTTGCGGTGGTGCTGTCCAGCCTTCTGGCGCTCCTGCTTCGTTTTGAGGGAAAATACAATGAGATTCCGCAGGAATATATTGACAGGAGCCTACAGTATATTTCCGTTGTGATAGTCATAACGCTGGTGATTTTTTATGTAATGAGGCTTTATGACAGCCTCTGGAGCTATGCAGGAGCTACAGAATTGATGAATATCGTGATCGCAAGTAGCCTGTCAGCGGGGATCCAGATGGGGGTTATCGTGCTGATGGATATGCGGATGCCCAGAAGCTATTATGTGTTTTACGCGATGTGCCTGTTTATCCTGGTGAGCTGCAGCCGTTATTCTTACCGGGCATTGCGTACGGTTGCCAAGAGGCAGAAAGACCATGGGACCAGAACCAATGTGCTGGTGATGGGCGCGGGAGGAGCCGGGAATATGCTCGTGCGCGAGATTGCCAACAGCGGTCATGTGAATAAGCGTGTCGTCTGCATCGTCGATGATTCCAAGGCGAAACAGGGCAGTTACTTGCATGGCGTGAAGATTATGGGGACGCGTGACGATATTCCCTGGCTGGTCAAAAAATACCATGTGGATGAAATCATGCTTGCCCTCCCTTCCGCCCCCGCGCAGGAGATTAAGAAAATCCTTGATATCTGTAAGGAAACTGGCTGTGAACTCAAACGCCTTCCAGGCATGTACCAGCTTGTGAACGGCGAGGTGGGCATAAGCAAATTAAAAGAAGTGGAAGTCAATGACTTGCTTGGGCGGGAGCCGGTGGAGGTAGATTTATCGGCAATCCTTGATTATGTGGCAGGTAAGACCATCCTGGTAACTGGCGGCGGCGGTTCTATCGGCAGTGAAATCTGCCGTCAGGTGGCGGAACATAATCCCAAGAGGCTTGTGATTGTGGATATCTATGAAAATACAACTTATGATATTCAGAATGAATTAAAAAACAGATTCCCAGATCTTGATTTAGTCGTGTTGATTGCCTCGGTGCGCAATACAAAGCGGATGGACATGATTTTTGAAAAGTTCCGCCCGGACATTGTGTACCATGCTGCGGCGCATAAACATGTACCCCTAATGGAGGACAGCCCCAATGAGGCAGTGAAGAATAATGTCCTTGGCACATGGAAAGTGGTGCAGGCAGCGGACCGCTGGAAGACTAAGCGGTTTGTGATGATTTCTACGGACAAGGCGGTAAATCCCACGAATATCATGGGAGCGACCAAGCGAATCTGTGAGATGATTGTGCAGACGTATAACAACCGTTCGCAGACGGAGTTTGTTTCCGTAAGGTTTGGGAATGTGCTGGGCAGTAACGGAAGCGTGATTCCGCTGTTTAAGAAGCAGATAGCCCAGGGAGGTCCGGTTACGGTTACCCACCCTGATATCATCCGCTATTTTATGACCATACCGGAGGCAGTGTCTTTGGTGCTGCAGGCTGGGGTATATGCAAAAGGCGGCGAGATATTCGTCTTAGAGATGGGGGAGCCGGTTAAAATCGTCGATTTGGCAAGAAACCTCATCCTCCTGTCAGGGCATAAGCCGGATGAGGATATCCCCATTGTATTTACCGGTCTGAGGCCGGGGGAGAAGCTCTATGAGGAGATGCTCATGGAGGAAGAAGGGCTGAGAGACACAGAAAATAAATTGATACACATTGGCATGCCGATTAAGATGGATGAAGACAGGTTTCTCATGCAGCTTGAGAACCTGGCGGATTATGTCGTAAAAGAGCCGGCGGATATCCGTAAATGGGTGCAGGACATTGTGCCGACATATCATCCGAAGTTAGGAGGAAAATGATGAAACAGCATATTTTTCTTGCTTCGCCCCATATGAGCGAAGAGGGATATGAGAAAGAGTACATTAAGGAAGCCTTTGACACCAACTGGATTGCTCCTCTTGGTAAAAATGTGACAGAATTTGAAAATGAAATGGTGCGTAAGATTGGCGCCGGCAGTGCAGTGGCGCTCTCTGCCGGCACGGCAGCCATACATATGGCGCTTAAGGCCGTAGGCGTAGGTCAGGGGGATATTGTATTCTGCCAGTCCCTGACATTTTCTGCCAGCGCCAACCCTATAGTTTATGAAAGAGCAATTCCTGTATTTATTGACAGTGAGAGGGAGACCTGGAATATGTGTCCTAGATCATTGGAACAGGCGTTTGATAAATATGGTAAGATGGGCAGAAAGCCTAAGGCTGTGATTGTTGTGCATCTCTATGGCATTTGCGCGAAGATAGAGGAAATCAAAGAAATCTGCGATAAATACCAGGTGCCGTTAATTGAGGATGCGGCAGAGAGCCTGGGTACCTTATACCACGGCAGATATACGGGGACGTTTGGGGATTATGGCATTATCAGCTTTAATGGAAATAAGATTATTACCAGCTCCGGTGGAGGAATGCTGCTTGTAAATACCAAAGATGCGAAAGAGAAAGCCAAAAAAGTATTGTATTGGGCAACGCAGGCGCGGGAACCGGCACCTTGGTATCAGCATACGGAAATCGGTTATAACTACCGCATGAGCAATGTTGTGGCTGGAATTGGCAGAGGACAGCTGAAAGTATTGGATAGGCGAGTAGAGAAGAAACGCTATATTTTGCAATACTATCAGAAACATCTGGGCGATTTGCCAGGGATTTCCTTTATGCCCATGCCAGAAGGAACAGATTGCAATTGCTGGCTGTCAGTCATCCAGCTTGCTGAGGACTGCCCAGTGAAACCGAAAGATATCATGCGGGCGTTGGAAGAAGACGATGTGGAAAGCCGTCCCGTGTGGAAACCTATGCATCTGCAGCCCATTTTTTCCGGTTGTGATTTTGTGTCACAGGTAAAGGATATCTATATATCGGAGGAAGAGAGCGGTGCGGACTCCAGTGTCAGCGGACAGTTATTTGCACATGGCGTCTGTATGCCCAGTGACAGCAAAATGACCGATGAAGATTTGCAGAGGATCTGTAAGGCAGTGCGGAAACTATGGCAGTAGTTTTACTGCAGTCCCATGGCTTTATATCATAGGAAACAGCTTTGCATTTCCTATGATATAAAACACATATGCGCATGTCGGTGCGCCGTTGCCCCCTATTTATTTATCGTCGGGATGTTCATGGAAGAATTTAACCTGTCCCTTTACGAGGTTCTTGTGCTTAGGAATCAGGTTGCGGTAGAGGCGGATTAATTCAGCTTCTTCCGCATTTAATGTGGATGGGGCAGGTCTCTTTTCGTCAGAAAGCCCTAACAGATAATCAGTGGACGAATCCAGGTAAGTTGCCAGCCTGACAAGCGTTTCAAAATCAGGTTCGCGGTAGCCGGTGATATAGCCGTTAATCGTGGACTTGGAAACGTGCATATCAATAGCCAGTTGTTTCTGTGATACGTTTTTCTCTTGAATAAGGTTTTCAAGGCGAATGTTAAAATCCATGTTGTAGTACCTCCATTCTTTTGTATTGTTATGTAGCTGTTCTTCCATCTTATAGGATGCATCCTCGTTTACGATTGAAAGTACGCGAATAGCAAACAAAAAGTTCGCATTATGAGTTTCTGTCTAATCCGTTTCGGGTAGGCTGCGGTAAAATTTCGCTTGTCCACAGAGGAGTTCCCGGCGTTCCGGAGTAAGGGAACGGTAAAGACGAATTAATTCTGATTCGGCAAAATCCAGCGAAGAGGGAGCAGGTTTTTTTTCGGTGGAAAGCCCCAGCAGATAGTCGGTGGACACGTCAAAGTAAGACGCCAGCCTGATAAGCATGGAAAAATCAGGTTCGCGGTAACCGCTGATATAGCCGTTTATTGTGGAACTGGCTACGTGAAGGTCAAAAGCCAGTTGTCTTTGCGTTACGTTGCTTTCTTCAATCAGATTTCCAAGACGGACATTGAATTCCATAGTATTACCTCCGTTTGCGTAAAAAATTGTATATGTTCGATACCCTAATCCTAATATTAATAAAATGTGTAATGTTCCGGTGGAAAATGCGCGAAATGCGAAAATCTAATATGCGGTTGGAGATTTTGCACAGGTATGACAGGCCAGATTATGAATATATTTATGAAAGTACTGATTGTAAATGAGGGAAAAGTATAGTAGAATGTGGATAAGTGAATGCTAGACAGTGCGTTATCAGGATATGGAAATGTAGTGGTTTTTGGAGGAGAGGCATAGAATATGGCATTTAAGCCCTTGCCAATTGGCGTAGATGATTTTAAGAAACTTATTACCAAAGGTTATTATTATGTAGATAAGACAATGATGATAAAGGAACTGATGGGTAAGACCGGAGAGGTTAACCTCTTTACCCGCCCCAGGCGTTTTGGGAAGACCTTAAACCTCAGTATGCTGAAATATTATTTTGAGGACACTGGGAACGCGGAGAAGAATCAGAAGAATGCAGAACTTTTCAAGGGTCTGGCTATTATGGAGGCAGGAGAAGCCTATACGGCGCTGATGGGGCAGTATCCAGTGATTATGCTGACACTGAAATCTGCCAAGCAGGATAATTTTGAGATAGCTTATGCCTGTTTAAGAGAAGCCATAGCGGAAGAGTTTGACAGGCATGAAGAAACGGTGTTAGGGCAATTAAAGAATCCGGAAGATGTTAAGAAATATCAGGCAATCCGTGGGAGAAGAGCAGAAGACACGGATTATTTTACCAGCCTTGTGTTCCTGTCAAAGTGTCTTTTTGAAACATATGGCAGGAAATGCATCATTCTCATTGATGAGTATGATGTTCCGCTTGAAAGTTCATATTTTAAAGGGTATTATAATCAGATGGTAAGTTTTATCCGTTCCTTGTTTGAGTCCGCTCTGAAGACAAATCCTTATCTGGAGTTTGCGGTGGTTACCGGCTGCCTGAGGGTGTCAAGAGAATCTATCTTCACAGGCCTTAACAATTTGAAGATGTGTTCTGTCCTGGATGAAAATTATAGTGAGCATTTCGGATTCACCCAGGAGGAAGTCAATGATATGCTGTCTTTTTACGGACGGGAAAGCAACCTGCAGGAGGTTAAGAGATGGTATGACGGCTATTGCTTTGGTAAGACGGAGGTCTATAATCCATGGAGCATCCTCAACCATATGGATGCCATAAGCACTAATCCTCAGGCGTTTCCTAAGCCTTACTGGGCAAATACCAGTTCTAATAGTATCGTAAGGAATCTTGTGGACCATGCGGACGATGAGGATGGCCAGATGAAAGAGCAGCTGGAGCATCTGCTGAACGGCGGCACGATAGAGAAGCCTGTTCATGAGGATATTACCTATGACAGTATTTATGATTCTGAGGATAACCTGTGGAATTTCCTGTTTTTCACCGGATACCTGAAGAAAGTTTCCATGCGCATGGAAGAGGAGGAGTGCCTGGTGGAAATGGCAGTTCCTAACATGGAAGTCTCTTATATATACAAAAATACAATCCGCAATTGGTTCGATAAGAAGAAGAAAGGCTTCCAGATAGCACCTCTTTACAAGGCGATAGAAGAGGGGGACACGGAGACAATGGAGCAGGAAATATCTGGGTTCCTGGAGCGGACTATCAGCTATTTCGATTATGGGGAGAGTTACTACCATGGCTTTTTGGCAGGGCTGTTGGGGCTGAACGGCAGGTACCGTGTGCTTTCTAACCGCGAGGCAGGACGTGGGCGTGCAGACATCTTCTTGAAGACCCCTCGGATTCGCGGGGGACACGCAGTCGTCTTAGAGATTAAGGCAGCAAAAGCTTTCCAGGATATGGAGAAATGCTGCAGAGAGGCTCTTCGTCAGATAGAAGAGAAGAGGTACCGTGAAGAACTGAGGAATGAGGGGTATGAGGATATATTGGCGTATGGGGTGTGTTTCTACCGGAAAGAGTGTGTGGTGGGGAAATTGTAAATTGTAAAGAAATGCAGTGGGAATTGTAGGATATATAAACTTAACATAAAAGTTACAGAGAAAGATAGTGAGGCAGCTTCGTATGGGCTATAAAGTTTTTTCAACTGCACAAAGTGAAGAATGGGATAAGGTTGTGCGTTCATTTTCAGCGCATGACATTTATTATTTCAGCGGATATGTGAAAGCATTTGAGAGAAATGGGGATGGGGAGGCAAATCTATTCTATTTTGAGTGTGATAGCACAAGGGCAATCAATGTCTTTATGAAGAGAGATATTTCAGAGATATCTTGTTTTCAAGGGGAGATAGAGCCCAAGGAATATTTTGATATTGTTACGCCATATGGTTATGGAGGGTTTCTGATTGAAGGGGAAGAAATTGAGAAAGTCTGTGAGGCATATGAGAAGTTTTGTCAGAAATCCGGGATTGTAGCAGAGTTTGTGCGTTTTCATCCATTATTAAGGAATTGGAATGGATTGGAGTGCCTGTATGAAGAACAATATCGTGGCAAGACAGTACATATGGATTTGGAAAGTCATGAGATTATTTGGAATAATATTACAAGCAAGAACAGGAATAAGATTCGGAAGGCTCAGAAAGCTGGGATGGAAGTTTATTGGGGCAGAGATTCTGAAATTATAGAGCAATTTATGGAAATATATAACAAAACGATGGAAAGGGATAATGCTTCCGCATATTATTTTTTTGGAAGAGAATTCTATGAAAGCATTTTGGATCATTTAAAATATAATTCCCTGTGGTTTTATACGAAGTTGGATGATGTCATTGCCTCCATCTCAATCTTTCTGTTTGCGAATGGCAATATGCATTATCACTTGTCCGCCTCAAGGAAAGAACTGCAGAATCTGGCTCCGACCAATTTATTATTGTATGAAGCGGCCCATTGGGGAAGCAGAAATGGCTTCAAGAGGTTGCATATGGGCGGTGGCGTCGGAGCGCAGGAGGACAGCCTTTACAAATTTAAAAAAGCGTTTAACCGCTATGAGGATAACGATTTTTATACCGGAAAACGCATTTATAATGATGAGATGTATGATAAATTGGTAAAACTTAGGAGCAGCCAGGGGGATAAGGACATAGATACTAATTATTTCCCATTATATAGGGGATAGCGCAGGGGAAAAGATTATAGCTGATATTCTTATTTTAAGAAAGTGGGAATTAGGTATGGAGAGAAAAAAAAGCCTGTACGAAAGGTATTTCAAAAGGTTATTGGATATTATAATTGCTCTGACGGTACTGATAATGTTTTTCTGGCTTTACATAATTATAGCGGTAATGGTGAGGGTGAAAATGGGAAGCCCGGTTTTATTTACACAGGACAGACCAGGGAAAGATGAAAAGCTGTTTAAACTTTAC
>CANOHX010000048.1 GCA_947565885.1 uncultured Lachnospiraceae bacterium | reverse complement strand
TTATGCAGGAAAACAGCAAAAAAAGAAACCCCTAATTCCCCTCATGAATGAGGGGTTAGGGGAGTTGAAGTGTCGAAGACACTTTCTTGATAGGCGGAAAGGAAAGGAGGGAGAGGAGGTACGTGATGTACCGTATAGGCAGACAAACGGCGTTATAGTGCGCCACAAAAAAGAAAGGAATGGATAATATGGGAAAGACAAAAAGTTTTAAAAGAATTCTGTCGCTCATCTTAAGCCTTGCCATGGCAGTCACGTTGCTGCCGATGCAGATGGCATATGCTGAGAGCGGCAGCGCACCCAAGGCTGAGGCAAAAATCACTACGCCTACCGATGGCATGGGCTTGCCGGCAGAACTGGTAAATTTCTCGTTTAATTCACAGGATGAGATAGCCGGTAAGGTAGTCGGGGATGCGGAGAAAGCTAAGGTTGTAACGGCAGATGACGGGCATGACAGCACGCCTTACCTGAAGCTGACGGGAGGTTCTTTCATCCGTGCTTTGGATGGAAGCGTCCTTGCGGGAAAAGAGGAACTGACGATTTCTTATTGGAGCAAGGCGGAATCTGCGGATAATAATGGCTGGGCATTTTATGCAGCTAAAGATAATCTGGCAGCGCCTGGAGACAATTATATTGGAATACTGGATAAAGACACCAGTATAAGGTTAGAGCGTTATTTGGATGGAAGGGTAGAGATAGTGGAGCAAAACAAGCCAACTGTAGGCGTTACCTGGCAGGAGGCAGGAAGCCTTGCAAAAGGCTGGCGTCATGTCATAGTTGTGTTTGGCAAGGATACTACTGAGACTTATGTGAATGGTGAACGAAAATTCAGCATGAAAGAGCAGCAGCCTCCGCTGTCAGAGATATTGACAGCCAAGAGCGTACTCAAAATCGGAGCGGCAAACTGGGGTCGTGGAGAGATTGGCAGTGAAGATGAAGATAAGGCAGGGGAGAAATTTAAGGGCGATATTGATGATTTTGTCGTTTATGATGGCGCATTAGATGCAGCCCAGGTAAAATACCTTTATGACGGCACGAAGAACGACCAGGGACAGGAGACCTCGCTAACTGGTCTGAGCTTAAAGAGGAATGCATGTAAGATGAGCGTCGGCGGCAGTATGGATGTTACTTCACTGATTGAGATTCCAGATGGGGCTGGTTCCAGGATGGAAGTCCAGTCTTCAGATGCCGCAGTGCTGAAAGATATGGGCGCAGGAATCGTCAAAGCGCTTAAAACAGGAACTGCAAACCTCACCGTAAAATGGGGGTATGGAGCCAAAACTTATACGCTGGGAACTGTGGCGGTGACAGTGAAAGATTTTGAGCCCATTGGCAGTTATGCATTTGAGGGCAGCCTGGGAGAGGCAAAGACTATCCAGACAAAGCTGGCAGAAGGCGGAACGGCAGAATATGCGGAAAATGGACATAGCGGCAAAGCTCTGCAGCTGAAAGCCCCGACCTTTAAGAATAATAATGCGGAATACGACGATAAAGGTTACGGCATAAAACTGAAAGAAGGAAAAATCGGCTCGGATTATACTGTTTCCCTGTGGGTAAATGCAGAAAAAGGATTTTATTCACAGTCCCCCATTCTGTCCTTAGGAATTGGCAACGATTCAGACCAGAACTGGGTGGGCATATCAGGCGTATGGCAAGACAGTGTGACAAAAACTGGCACGGCAGCAAGGGTTTGGTCAGGTCTGCCGGCAACAGAATTTAATGGAAAATATACCAATACGGCATTTTCAGCGCCCAATGGTAAATGGACGATGCTTACAATTTCCCAGTGCGGCAACAATCTGAAGTTCTATGTGAATGGCAAGGAAAACGGAGGTACCAAGGCAGCGAAAGAGATATTAAATCAGGATAACGCGCTGATTACTATCGGTATCAATAACTGGGACAGCAGTTTTAAGGGTATGATTGACGACGTCAATGTCTATGATACCGCTCTGGATGCTGCGCAGGTAAGGTCCTTATACCTGAGCCAGCTTTCTGCAGACCAGACAGTGGATTGGCTGGAAATCAAAGGCGAGAACAAGAGCCTGGACTGCCTGACCGAAGATTTGAATCTTCCAGTAAGCAAAGATGGAGTTTCCATCCAGTGGACTGCGAAAGAAAACGGTCAGGATTCCACAGCGATAACGGCTGCAGGAAAAGTTACGGCAGGCGGAGGAAATAAGGTAACGCTTACTGCAGCCTGCACCGATACGCAGACAGGGCTTTCATGGTCTGTTGATATTCCCGTCAAAGTAGCGCGCAAAGTTATCATCCGCTGCCTGGACCAGGAGACACCTGCAGGAGCTAACGAGGCTGATTTGATTCAGAAGACCGAGCGTATGGAAGAGGAAGGTTCTGAGTATGTACATATCCCGGAAGACATCGTGATATCGAAAACCGGCGAGGCTTTCAAATATGATGCCGAGGGCAATAAGAATACGCCTAATCTGACTATTAAGGTTGGGGCTGGTACTGACGGCGCGGTAACGGACACCGTCAATGTTGCTTATAAGAAAATAGAGATTAAGAGCATCGTTTCACCGGATGATGCGTATGCGATTGAGGGCAATGCCCCGCTTCTGCCATCTAAATTGGATGCTACGGCAGACCCGGGCGATGGATCGGAAATTGAGATTAAGGTACCGGTTACCTGGACGGATGACTATGCAAACCTGAAAGCAAGGAAAGAGCCATATGTCATAAACGGAACCGTGGGAACCAGGAAAGTCAGCATAAAATTGACGGTATTTGAATGTGATGCCGAGATGGACGATGTAGAGGCAACTTATACCAATAATGCCACTACGAGATTTTTATCCCTAAATGGAAAATATAAGGGAATCATTGAGACAGAATTTGACCTTGTAAATGTAAGCAAGTCCACGCAGCAAGGCGCATTCTTCCTGCTTGACAATGAGGCGCCGGGCGCATGGTGGAACAATTCGGCAGCGTTGGAGTTTGATGCAGATGGAAAAGACGCCAAAGGATACTACCGTGCAATAGGAGGTAATGGAAAGGGCGGCAATTTTGCGGACAGCGGCGGCAAATATTACCCAGAAAATAAGGAAGCTGCAAACGCCATTGCATATGACGGAACCGGCACCTACCATGTGCGTATGCAAATAGACACTACGGATATTGACAGCACAGTGGAAACAGATGCGCCTACGGTAAAGAAAAATGCCACTTTCCGTGTGTGGATGACCGATGAGGACGGAAAGACCACGGAACTGACCAAGGGAGATGCGGCAACTGCGCGCTATATCAAGAGCGGCATCATCAGTAAGTATTTTGTAGGCACTTATAAGGCGGAAGAAAATGGGGACTTCAAGGTAACGAACCATAAGCTGAGCTGGCAGTCCGGCTATGTGGCAAAGAATATTGAGACTTATGTCGATAATGTAAAAGTAGCGGAACTGAGCGAAAGCTCCAAATTGCTTCCTTACAGCCTGATGACGGAGGCAGAACAGGCAGCTTATGCTTACAAACCGGCATCGAGTATCATGCAGGGCGAGGACAAATGTGTCCTGCAGACGAAAGACTCCGGCTGGTTTGATAAAGATGGCAACAAGATTGCAGACGATGCAGTTGCAGAAAAAGCAGTTGCAGGCGCGGCGCTTACCTACAAAGCATATTACCTGAAAGGCGCAGCAGATTTTGCCGGCTTAAATGACAAGATTGAAAGCGCACAGAAAGTATATGATGAACAGTCTGTGATTTACACGGCTGCTTCCCTGAAATACTTAGATGATGCCATTAAGGCAGCTCAGGCGGTATTGGCAACGCAGGGGAGTGCGAACGAGGCTTCTGCAGAAGAGGTAGAAGGGGCAATTGCAGATTTGCAGGCAGCATTGACTAAGGAAGATGTAACTTTGGTGCCCAAAGATTTTGCAGCCATGAATAAAATGCTGACAGCATTCTATCCGATGAATGAGGAGACGGAGGCAAAGGATACGGCAGGAGAGTACGACGGAACGGTGAATGGAACCATCAAGTTCACCAACGACGGAGGTGCGAAGTTCCCGGGAAGCAGCAATGCGCTGACCAATTATATCAGCCTTCCAGACACCTTGAAAATAACGGATAAGATGACATTCTCGTTCTGGGCATACTGCGATAATAACGCGGATACAGAGGAGAACGCTACCCATAAGATGCACAATACGTTCTGCATAGGTTCAGGAAAGAAGATTGGCGGCAATGCCGGTACAGAAAAAGCGCATCATTTCTCTGTTTATGTGGGACAGGACGGCGCAAACCTGACTGTAAATGGCGGACCTGACGGCTGGGGAACTGGTCTGAGCGGCGTAACCGTCAGCGGATATGAGAAGCAGAAGTGGAGCCTTGTCACCTGCGTTGTGGATGGCAAGAACGTTACCGTTTACCAGGATGGCGTAAAGAAAGATAACGGCACCATCGGAGTGACCCTCACGGAAGCATGGAATGCAAGCCCGCAGGAGCGTTATATCCTCTTGGGAAATAACTGTTATGCATACAATGGCGACTGGGATTACAAAGGAAATGTTAAGAATTTCCGAATTTATAATGCGCCGCTGGTAGGACAGCAGGTAAAAGACATTTTTGACAATGAGGTACAGGAACTTCTGGCAGCTTCGGCAGAAAGCCTGGCAAATACTCTGGAAGCACAGCCTGGCACAGGGGATGATGCTGGCAAGTATACGCTGGAAGTCATGGAAGAAAAAGTAAAATTGCCGAAGAAAGGAAACCAGGGCGAGGCAATCTCCTGGAAAGCATACAATGCAGATGGCACGACAGAGAGCACGGCGGTCATCAATCCAGAAACGGGTGCGGTAATTGTTCCGCCAGCCGGTTCCGAGGGAGTTACCGTAATCCTTAAAGCGACTATCACCATCAGCGGAGAGACAAAAGAAGTCGTTTTCGTCTGCACTGTCAAGAATCCTATCAACAAAGAAACTGGGGAAGCCCTCAAGAATGAGGCAAAAGCTGCCATGGAAGGCAAGAACAAGGAAGATTACGATGCAGCAGTATGGGATGAGCTGGCAGCAGCAATCCAGGCATATGAGAGCCTGTCCGCAGATGCAACTCCAGAACAGTTTGAAGCAGCGTATAACAGGCTGAAAGCGGCATTGGAAGCATTTAAGCCCAAGACAACCGTAGAAATCACCGGCGTAACGCTCAACAACAGCAGCCTGACGCTGACAGTTGGCGACAGCGCAACGCTGACAGCAACAGTAAATCCAAAAGAGGCAGACCAGGCAGTGACTTGGTCAACCAGCAATGCAGCCGCAGCAACAGTTGTGGGCGGCAAAGTAACAGCGGTGAAAGCTGGGACGGCAGTGATTACGGCGACCAGCGTGGCTGATAATACGAAAAAAGCAAGCTGTACCGTGACCGTGAAAGAAAAGACCGGAACACAGACGCCGCCTCCGACCGGAACGCAGAACGTAGCAGTTAAGAGCGTGAAGCTGAGCGTTAAGAAGCTGACCATGGGCGTAAAAGAGAAATATACTTTGACGGCTACGGTGAATCCGAGCAATGCGAGCAACAAGGCGGTTACCTGGAAGTCTGACAAACCGAAGATTGTCGCTGTCAAGAACGGCAAGCTTACGGCAAAGAAGACGGGCAAAGCAAAGATAACCGTCACCAGCGCAGCAGACAATGCGAAGAAAGCAACGATTACCGTAACTGTAAAGAAAGCGCCGACCAAAAAGGCAAAAGTTACGCTGAATAAGAAGAGCGTCAAGCTCAAAGTGAAGAAGACATTCCAGATTAAGGCAAAAGTCTCCTCCAAGTTCGGCAGCGCAACATTCAAGTACACCATCGACAAGAAAGGCAAGAAAGTCGTGAAGGTGGATAAGAACGGCAAAGTTACCGCCAAGAAGAAAGGCAAGGCAACGATTACCGTTAAGCCTTACAATGGCAAAGGAAAGGCTGCGAAGCTGAAAGTAACTGTAAAATAAACAGCGAGAAACATAAGAAGCTGTTATGCAATCAGATAAGCTGGGAGCGTCCCATGGCCGTAAGACGGCAGGGGGCGCTCCCTCTTTTCATATGGCAGCAAGTATGGTATGCTTATAGTTACAAAAGAATCCGGCAAGGATATTGCGGACAGAGCCTGAAAGGGGGACATATTATGTCATTGGCACAAGCATGGGAAGAACAAGAGGAGTTATTGGAAGAAGCAGTAGAAGAAGGACCGTACACCGAAGAGGATTATAATAACATACCTGAGCATGTAAGGGCGGAACTGATTGAAGGGCATTTGATTTATAATCTGGCAACGCCCTCCAGATTTCATCAGACAATATTAGGAGAAATGTACACAGTTATAAATAATTACATTAAATCAAAAGGCGGTCCCTGCCGTGTCTATCCGGCGCCGTTTGCGGTGAAACTCAGGGAAGGGTACAAAACAATTGTCGAGCCGGACATCAGCGTTATCTGCGACAGGGATAAGCTGACAGACCGCGGCTGCACAGGGGCACCGGACTGGGTGATTGAGATAGTCTCTCCCAGCAATCCCGGGCATGACTATATTAAGAAATTAAGCTTATACGAAGCTGCCGGCGTAAGGGAATATTGGATTGTGGACCCGAGGAAAGAGCAGATTTTAGTCTATCATCTGGATAAGGAAAATTTCGGGCTCTCTACTTATACATTCCAAGATAAAATTCAGGTTGGCATATATGAGGATTTGTGGATTGATTTTACGGAATTGGACTTATAAAGTAGGCGTTTTTGCGAATGGCGTGGGCTAAGCTGTTATATAAAATGGAGGAATACAAAAGGTTTTTCTTGACAGGGAAAGAGGAAAAATGTTACTCTCATATTAAGTAAAATTTACTAAAAACATTATGCTTAATTACATGTTTTTTGTAGGAAAAGGAGGGTAAATTATGCACAAAAAATGGAAACAAAGATGTTATGCCTGGCTGCTTGCCGGGGCGATGGCGGTATCTGCAATGCCGTTCATGCCTCTGACGTCCCAGGCAGCTATGGCGACCGGGACAGAAGGGACTGGACAGGCACAAATGCCGAAAAATGTGGAAAAGGCGGCAGATGCTGGGATGGGCGGCTATCTGTGGCTGAACTTCGGTACGGAGGGTGGCTATGAGAAGATTTTCTATGGTTACAGCGAGGATGGGCTGACCTGGAAGAAGCTTAACAAGGTAAACGGAACATCCCGGTCAGTTTTAGTAAACAATGCCAAGGGAAGCGACCTGGGGGTTCGCGACCCGCACATTATCCGTTCGCCGCAGGGAGACAGATATTGGATTCTCGGCACGGACCTTCACGCGGAGGGCGGCGGTACTGGCGGAAGCGGCTGGAATCAGCTTAGCGCCAGCCAGAATCTGGTTATCTGGGAATCCAGCGACTTGGTAAATTGGAGCGAGCCGCGTCTGGTTCATGCAGGTTTTGACAATGCGGGCTGCGTCTGGGCGCCGGAAGCGATTTATGATGAGACCACAGAGGATTATGTGGTTTATTGGTCTGCAAGGGATAAATCCAAGAAAGACACAAGCGAAAATGCGCTTCGGGTCTATGTATGCCGCACCAAGGATTTTGTTACCTTTACAGAGCCTAAGGTATGGCTTAGTGAGGATGTGGATGATAAGAATAGCGATGGGAAAGAGAAAGAGGTAAACATTATTGACTCGACAATAGTCGAAGATAATGGGAAATTCTACCGTTTCTCGACTTCCGACTGGAACACGGTCATAGACGTCAGCGATACGCTGGATACGGAGGACGTCATTGATGTCCGCGTCAGTGAAGAACAGAGCGCGCCCAGAGGTTCCTGGAGCCGCCTGGTAACCAGAAGCGGCAGCAGCGATGCCGGATTTGACGGCAGGGAAGGCCTTACCGTGTACCAATTGCCTGACGGCAAATGGTGCGTGATGGGCGATAACCAGGGGTATAAGGCTTTTGTTACGGATGATTTGGCAAGCGGCAAGTTTACAGAAGCCACTGCCAGCTTCCCCGACGGCAAATTCCGCCATGGCACGGTGATACGCCTGACAGCGGAAGAGGATGCGCGGGTACGGGAGGCATTTAAAGACCGGGAGAGCGAACAGGAAACGTCCTCTCAGGAGCCAGTGCTTGCTTATGATTTTGAAGAGGATATGGGAAACCGTATTATCACGGATTCGGCTACCGGAAATAACACAAAGGATAACGGTATGCTGTGGGGAAATGCGGAGGTGGTCTACGATGAAGAACGCGAGAGCCATGTGCTGAAGCTGGATGGCTCCGCCCATGCTTATGCGGAACTTCCTCTGGGATTTTTCGACAAGCGGGACACGATGACGATTTCCATGGACGTGAAATCAGATGGGGCAAGCGGGAACTTTTTCACGTTTGCTTTTGGGCAGAACAACCAGAAATATGATTTCCTTCGTGTACGCGGTACAGAGGTGCGCAACGCGCTTACTACCACAAGTTACAGTTCGGAGCAGGAGGTAAAAGGAACCGGAGTTTCCGTTGAGCAATGGCAGAATATAACGATTGTGATAGATGGGACTGTGATGAAGCTTTACCTGGACGGCAAGCTGGCGTCTACCAATGAAGATACCGGCATTACGATCACAGATTTGGGCACGGACCTTCTGGGATACCTCGGCAAATCTTTCTATGACCCAGATGGATATTTCTCTGGAAGTTTCGATAATGTTAAAGTTTACAACTGTGTCCGTTCAGAAACCCAGATTAAAGAGGAAGCATGGAAGAGGGTGTCTCTGCTTAGGGGGGCAGTCGTCGGTAAATTATCGGAGAATCCGTCGGACCTTCGTGGGACGGATGACCATACAGCCGTATTTTCCCGGATAAAAGGGAAAAATATTGTCTCTTATGTGCGAAAAGACATAGACTTGTCTGCGGTTCCGGTGACGCTGACGCCGTTTGATGAGGAGGTAAAGGTGACTGTGGATGGCAAGGCTTTTACCGGCGGCAATCTGGATTTGCGTGAGGATGTGGAACTGAAAGCGGAATTCGCAGGAAGAACGCAGACGTATACGATTAAGAAACCGCTGATTGCCGGCAATCCAGTGTTGCCCGGTCAGTATGCGGACCCGGATATCGACTATTTTGACGCTAAGTTCTGGATTTATCCGACGACGGATGGATATCCTGGCTGGAGCGGGACGAAGTTCCATGCATTTTCTTCGATAGATATGGTGAACTGGGAAGACGAAGGAATCATTATGGAGCTTGCCAATGATTCGCCGGGGGTTAACGAGAAAGGCGTACAGATTGCGGTATCTCCCTGGGCGGTTGATGGCAGCGCCTGGGCGCCTACGATTGAGAAGAAAAATGATAAGTATTATTTCTATTATTGTGGAAAGAAATCTGGCGGGGAATCGGCTATCGGCGTAGCCGTTGCAGACAAACCGGCAGGACCTTATACGGATAAGGGAGAACCGCTGATGACGGTCGCTATGTGTAAGGAGGCTGGCGTAGACATGGGCCAGGCAATCGATCCCTCGATCTTTACAGATGATGACGGGACCTCCTATATTCTCTTTGGCAATGGGCATGGAGCGATTGCCGAGCTGAATGCGGATATGGTCAGCATCAAAGAGGGTACGCTGAAGCAGATTAATGGCCTGACGGGCTTCCGTGAATCCGTGATTGTAACTAAGGTCGATGGGAAATATCATTGGACCTGGACAGATGATGATGCTAACAGCCCCAATTACCATGTGAATTATGGCGTCAGCGATAAACTTATTCAGGACGATGGAACCGTGAACGTAACATTAAAGAAGAAGGATCTTTTGTCGAAGAATGAAAGCCTGGGGCTTCTCGGTACGGGGCATCAGTCCGTGCTCCATGTACAGGACGCAGAGGGCAAGGAACGGTATTTCATGGCATACCACAGATTCTATACGCCGTTGGATATCTTTACAGAAGCATTTGGCGTACACCGTGAGACCTGTATCGATGAAATCTTCTTCGATGAAAATGGAGAGATGGTAATTGAGCCTACATTAGACGGCGTTGGAGAGGTCAAAATGTGGAAAGTAGACCTCGACAAGCCATCAGTGGAACTGACAATTGGTGCAGCGGAGACGTTGGCTGCAACTTTGAGCGGCAGTGGAAGCGTATGGAATGAAGGGCTGGCGTGGAGTTCCGATAATCCCGATGTGGCAGCCGTTGATCAGAACGGAAAGGTTACGGCAAAGGCGGCAGGAACGGCAAATATTTCCGTTACTGCTTCTAACGGCAGCCAGGCGGTCTGCGTGGTGACAGTGAAAAAAGCTTCCGGCAATCCGGACAATTCAGGAAATCCGAACAATCCAGGAAATCCAAACAACCCAGGGAATTCAGGCGGTTCGGGCAGTTCAGGCAATTCTGTGGGGGTAAGCAGCGTGACATTGGATAAGAAGAACCTTACGCTGGGCGTACAGGAGAAATTCCTTCTGAAAGTAACTGTAAGCCCGAAAAATGCCACTAACCCGGCAGTGAGCTGGAAAGTAGATAAGCCGAATATTGTACAGATATCGGAATCTGGCATGGTTAAAGGGCTGAAGAAAGGCAAGGCAACCATCACTGCCAGCGCAGACGGCAAGACGGCGAAGTGTACCATTACGGTGAAAGCCGCGCCCAAGAAGATTAGCCTCAATGCCAAGAAGAAGACTTTAAAGAAAGGCAAGTCATTCCAGCTTAGGGTGAAACTGCCGAAGAATACGGCAAGCAACAAGATTACCTATTCTTCCAGTAAGAAGAAAGTCGCTTCCGTATCTGCCAAGGGAAAGATAAAGGCTCTTAAGAAAGGCAAGGCGGTCATTACTGCGAAGACTTTCAACGGCAAGAAAGCGAAGATAAAGATAACTGTTAAATAAAACAGCAGGATTGTTAAAGCTATGGATATAGATACAGGAGGCATGGGTATCCCATGCCTCCTGTGGCATTTATTGCATTGGCATAATGATGCACACATATGCTTTATTATGTCTGTCTCAGTTGTTCGGTGTTAAGTGATGTTTTGCTAAATGTATATTGTCTTACAGCAGCGGCATATTTGCCACGAAACAATACATCATAATGAAATGGCAGACGCTGCCGCCCATCACAAAAAGATGGAATATCTCATGTGAGCCGAAATTTTTGTGTTTTGTATTGAAAATAGGCAGCTTCAAGGCATAGATAATCCCGCCGATAGTGTAAATGATTCCCCCGGCAAGGAGCCAGTGAAATGCCTGTGACGGCAGGGAATTTATTATCTGTGTAAAGGCAAGCACGCATACCCAGCCCATGGCGATATATAATAAGGAAGAAAACCATTTCGGGCAGGTAATCCAAAAAGCTTTTACAAGGATTCCCGCAAGGGCGATGCCCCACACGAGAGCCAGCAGGCCATAGCCGACGCTGCCGTTTAAGACAATCAGGCAGACAGGCGTGTAAGTCCCGGCAATCAAGATGAATATCATCATGTGGTCCAGCTTGCGCAGGATGCGGTTTGTTTTTTCTGACAAATCCAGCGCATGGTAGGTGGCGCTGGCGCCGTACAGAAGAATCATGCTGAGGATGAAGACCGCAAGGGATATTAGGTGCACCTTGTCAGGGTTCAGGGAAGCACGGATTAAAAGCGGGGTTGCCGAAAACAATGCCATCAGCATTCCGATAAAGTGAGTAATGGAACTGCCTGGGTCTTTTAATTTAAATTTCATGAAAAACATCTCCTTCCATATTTATAACATATCTCATTTAGCAGATTGCTCAATGATAATAGTATACGCAGAGTAATTAAAAATATAATATGTAGTATTAAAAACTATGTAATTCATATATAGATACTACAATATTTGGAGGAGAAAGTCAATACAAAAAACTCCGTGCACTGTAATAAGCAAGGTTGATGGCACAGGCAAGAGAATTTTCATCATTGCAGGTCAGGATAGATGATACCTCTGTATGTGCCTTATCAAGCCCGGCGGCAACGCTTGCCGCATTGCAAAGGAGCGTGTCTTCGAGCAGTTTCTCTGAGGCTTTCAATATGCGCATGATTTCTGGCCAGCCTCCGGTGCTTACGGCATTTTCAAATTCTTCTATGATTTCCATATAGATTTTAAGCGCTTCGTAAGTCTCCGTAGATGTCCAGTAATTGGAGAATTTATGGCGGCGCATCGCTTCTGCCACGGATTTACGCAGATATATTTGTCCAATGTGCAGATGATTTCATTTGTATGTGTAATCAGCCCTGTCTTGTCCACGTATATTTTGGAACGGAGAGCCTCCTTAAAGCTGTCATTTCCCGGATTCAGGTAAATACCATAAAAACCTCCAAAAAATACTTATTTACTTTATTATATGGGAAATAAGAGGGATTCATAAGGGAAAAAAGATTGACTTTTCCCAACTTCTCTGTTATGATTAGCGACAGGCTTATGACGAAGCAATGAAAGGAATTAGAATGGAAACAGTAAGATTTGATGAACTGGATTTAAACCCGAAGATCCTGCGTGCGATTCGTGAGATGGGATTTGAGGAAGCAACCCCCATCCAGAGCAAAGCGATTCCAGTGGGGTTGGAGGGCGTAGATTTGATTGGACAGGCCCAGACGGGAACCGGTAAGACGGCAGCATTTGGCATTCCGCTTTTGATGAAAGTAGATTCCCATAATAAGCGGACACAGTCAATTGTGCTTTGTCCCACGAGGGAACTAGCTATTCAGGTGGCAGAGGAGGTCCGTACGCTGGCAAAATATATGTCTGGCGTGAAAGTGCTTCCGGTGTATGGCGGACAGGATATTACCAAGCAGATTCGTTCCCTGAAAGGGGGCGCACAGATAATCATTGGCACGCCGGGGCGTGTGATGGATCATTTGCGCAGAAAGACCATCAAGTGCGATGAAGTCAATACTATCGTGTTAGACGAAGCGGACGAGATGCTCAACATGGGATTCCGTGAGGATATAGAGACTGTCTTGGAGTATATCCCGGAAGAACGGCAGACAATGCTGTTCTCGGCAACTATGCCCAAGCCTATCCTGGAGATTACCAAGAAGTATCAGAACGATGCCGTGACGATTAAGGTGACGAAGAAAGAGCTGACGGTACCCAATATCGAGCAGTATTATTACGATGTAAAGCGTAAGGATAAGGTGGAGGTCCTGAGCCGTTTGTTAGACGTGTATGCACCGAAGCTGTCGCTGGTATTCTGTAATACGAAGCGTATGGTGGATGAGCTTACCAGCGCATTGCAGGGACGTGGGTATTTTGCAGAAGGCCTGCACGGAGACATGAAGCAGTCCCAGCGCGACCGCGTGATGAACCGGTTCCGCAATGGCAAGACGGAGATTCTGGTAGCTACCGATGTGGCAGCCCGCGGAATTGATGTGGATGATGTGGAAGCAGTATTTAATTATGATTTGCCACAGGATGACGAGTATTATGTGCACCGTATCGGCAGGACCGGACGTGCCGGCAGGACCGGGCGTTCCTTTACCTTTGTGAAAGGCAAAGAGGTGTACAAGTTAAAGGATATCCAGCGTTACTGCAAGACGAAGATTCTTGCGCAGAAAGTCCCCAGTATGCAGGACGTGGAACAGGTAAGGCTGGAGAAGATTATGGACCAGGTAGAGACGGTTATTGAGGAAGAAGATTTGAGGTCTTTGGTCAATATGATTGAACAGGAGATCAATGAATCCGATTACACTGCAATGGACATTGCGGCAGCATTCTTAAAGCTTGCTTTGCGCGGCAAAGAGGAAAATGAGAAAGCAGCTATGGAGAACTTTGAGTTCGGCGATACCGGGGCAGAGGACGGCATGGTACGTCTGTTCATCAACATTGGCAAGAAGCAGCATGTGAAGCCAGGAGACATCTTAGGGGCTATTGCCGGAGAGAGCGGCATATCGGGCGATGTGGTAGGCACGATTGATATGTTTGACAAATTTACGTTTGTCGAAGTGCCCTGTGAATATGGCAAAGACGTGTTGCGGGCAATGTCCCATTCCAAGATTAAAGGCAAGAGCATCAATATTGAGCCGGCAAACCAGAAATAGGAAGCAAGAGCATTGATATTGGGTGGGCAGACCAGAAATAGGCATATTGCCAGAAAATCAGCATAGAAATGACTGGGAAGAAAAAGTGGATTTGACACTATCTGTTGGTGTCAAATCCACTTTATTATTCCTTGAAAAAACAAGGCCATACTCGTTATAATAGACATATCAAAAGGATTGATTGGCCAATCATACCGCAAATGTAATTCAAATGACAGAAAAGGGCGAGGTGTGAAATCAATGAAAGAAAAAGTACAGACATTTGGCAGGGCGTTAAGCGGAATGGTAATGCCCAATATTGGAGCTTTTATTGCCTGGGGGCTGATTGCGGCGCTGTTTATTGCTACTGGCTGGCTGCCTAATGCAAAGCTGGCGGAGATGGTCGAACCGATGTCCAAATATCTGCTGCCGCTTTTGATTGCTTATACGGGAGGTAAGGCAGTGGGGGATCACCGCGGCGGCGTAATCGGCGCGATTGCAACCATGGGCGTGATTGTCGGGTCAGACATTTCCATGTTCCTGGGGGCTATGATTATGGGACCTTTATCCGCATGGATTTTAAAGAAGTTTGATAAGATGATTGAGGGAAAAGTAAAAGCGGGATTTGAGATGTTAGTAAATAACTTTTCCCTTGGCATTATCGGAGCGGCGTTGGCATGCGTCTCTATCGTTGCCGTTGCCCCGGTTGTGCAGTCGTTAAATTCCCTGATGGAGGCAGGAGTTGGGTTTTTTGTAGACCATGGGCTGCTTCCGCTGGCAAGTATTTTTATAGAACCGGCAAAAGTTTTGTTCCTCAACAATGCCATTAACCATGGAATTTTATCCCCCATGGGAATCCAACAGGTAAACGAGGTGGGGAAATCTATCTTCCTCTTGTTGGAATCCAATCCGGGTCCGGGGCTTGGCGTCCTTCTGGCATACTGTATTGCTGGCAAGGGTTCGGCAAAGACTTCCGCGCCTGGGGCGGTCATCATCCACTTTGTGGGCGGCATCCATGAGATTTATTTCCCATATATCCTGATGAATCCGCTGCTTTTGGCGGCAGTGATTGCAGGAGGAGCTTCGGGAATACTCATTTTCAGTATATTCGATGTCGGGCTGACAGGAACAGCATCTCCAGGAAGCATTATTTCCCTGACCATGATGTGCGAGCGCCACTGTTACCTGGGCTTGTTCCTGGGCGTGCTGGTATCGGCTGCGGTTGCCTTCATCATAGCGCTGCCGTTACTGAAGTTCGCAGGAAAAGATACCAGCTTAGAAGAAGCTACGGCTCAGAAAGACAGCATGAAGCGCGCAGCAAAGGGACAGGGCGGTGAAATCAAAACAAGCGGAATCATAAAGATTGCATTTGCCTGTGACGCGGGCATGGGCTCCAGCGCTATGGGGGCTACCGTGCTTAAGAAAAAGGTGGATAAGGCCGGAATCAAGGATGTGGAAATCAGCCATACCCCAGTGTCTTCTATTCCGGCAGATATTGATATTGTCGTTACGCACCAGGAACTTGGGGAACGCGCTG
>CANOHX010000047.1 GCA_947565885.1 uncultured Lachnospiraceae bacterium | reverse complement strand
TGGGTATTATGAGATAACATATTCGGACGGCAGCGTGGAATATGAAGAATTTTAAGGGAAATGAAAAGATTATAGAACTGCAAAAAGAGGAAAGACACTTTCACGTTTAATGTGATAAGGTCTTTCCTCTTTTAGTAAAAAAACAGAGAGAACAAATGTTTGCGACAAAACGCTTGAAATTGTCCAGGTAAATGAATATAATAGGGATGGAGCAAAGAAGCGCAATATGGAATGTTTAACCATAATCTGATTCGGATAATATTCAGAGTAAACGAGGTATGGCAGGATGTTAAAAGATAAGACATTAACATATATCAGCCTTTTCAGCTGTGCGGGAGTTGGCTGCCTTGGATTTAAGAAAGCAGGGTTTGAATGCATAGCGACAAATGAGTTGATTGAAAGAAGGTTAAATGTTCAGAAATTCAATGATAAGTGCAAGCTTGGATCGGGATATATCTGCGGCGACATTACGCTGGATGAAACGAAAGATAAGATTTCTGCAGAGATAAATAAGTGGGAAGGGCTAGGAAACGACAGGGTGGACGTCTTGATTGCGACTCCGCCATGCCAGGGGATGTCCGTGGCGAATCATAAAAAGGCTGAAAATGAGATTGTGAGAAATAGCCTGGTTGTAGAATCCATACATTTGATACAGAAGATTAATCCGAGGTTTTTTGTGTTTGAGAATGTGGCCGCTTTTATGAAAACAGGGTGCACGGCGCCGGACGGTACAATTAAAGCAATCGGAGACGTGATTTACGAAGAGTTGAGCGACAGGTACATAATTGCCAGCAGAATCCTGAATTTTAAGAATTATGGCTCCAATTCTTCCAGGACACGTACGGTAGTGATTGGCGTGAGCAAGGAAATGTCGGAGCATGTTACGCCGATTGAACTGTATCCTGCTTATGTGGAAGAAAAGAGCCTGAGGCAGATAATCGGTGATATGCCGAAACTTAAATGGGGAGAAATATGTCCGGCAGATTTCTACCATGCATTCAGAACATATCCAGAGCAGATGCGCTGTTGGATACATGATTTAGCAGAAGGTGCGTGCGCGTTTGATAATGAGGATGAATTAAAACGTCCCCATAGAATCGTGGATGGTAAAATTGTCCCGAATATCCGCAAGAATGGCGATAAGTATACGCGTCAGTGTTGGGATAAGGCTGCCCCCTGCATCCATACAAGGAATGACCAGCTTGCAAGCCAGAATACAGTCCATCCGCAAGAAGACAGAGTATTCTCTATTCGTGAACTTATGGAGATGATGACGATTCCCAGCGATTTTAGGTGGGTGAATCAATCATTAGAAGAACTCAATAGGCTGCCGGAAAAGGATAAGAAGGCGCTGCTCAAAAAAGAAGAAATAAAAATCCGGCAAAGCATTGGCGAAGCTGTTCCTACGGAGATATTCTTCCAGATTGCCTGCAACATAAGGGAATTCATGGAACAGGAACATTTCGCAAGCCTTTCCGTCAGCAGGACGATTGAAGAATATAAGCTGATGGAAACGGAAAACCTGCTGCAGTTCTTAGCAGATAACCCGCTCAACCTAGGTGGCGCTTCGCTGGCGAAAATAGCAGAATTGGCAAACGCTAAGCGGGATAACAATGCAGCATATTACACGAATAAATTCATTGTAAATGAAATTTATAAGCAGCTTCCGGAGTTCGAGAAAGATGAGGTTAACATATTGGAGCCGTCGGTTGGCGTCGGTAATTTCCTGCCGTTTCTGTTCAGAAAATATGAGGGTGTGAAGAAAGTTAATTTCGATGTGGTAGATATTGACGCGAAGAATTTACAGATTCTTAAATTGCTGCTGCAGAAGCAGAAAATACCGTCCAATATAAATTTGAATTTCATTCACGCGGATACGCTGCTGTATGACTTTAAGAAAAGATATGATTTGGTAATTGGAAATCCGCCGTTCTCAAAACTGAAAGCGAAAGATGCAGCGAAATATCTGCAGAATAATGTGAACAAAGAGACAACGAATACATCGGAATTTTTTTTGGAAAAAGCAATGTCCATTGCGGACTATGTCGCGATGATAATGCCAAAATCCGTGTTAAATACGCCAGAATTTCGCGCTACGAGAGAGCTGCTTTCCAGAAAGAAAATAGACTGCATCCAGGATTACGGGGAAAAGGGATTCAAAGGCGTATTAGTTGAAACAATCTGCCTGTTTATCGACACACTTGGCCGCCTGAAAGATACGAAAGTAGAATCTCTGACCTTGAGGAAAAGTATCGTCCAAAAGCAGAAATATATTACGGATAAGGCATATCCGTACTGGATAATTTACAGGGATGATTTTTTTGATAGTATTTCTGAGAAGCTTGACTTTGATAAATTTACAGTGTTCAGAGACCGGCAGATTACGAATTCAAATACAATGCAGGAAAAAGAGGGGGATTGCCTGCGTGTCATTAAGTCCAGGAATATTAGTGACGATGGGAAAGAAATTGTAGATATACCAGGCTATGATTCCTATATCAAAAAGGCTACCGCTGAAGAATTAAGCGCCTATAAATATGTTGGCAACCCAAACGTCTATTTAACCCCTAACATGACATATAAGCCGAGGGTGATACGCAACACAGGGAATGTGGTTGTGAACGGCTCTGTTGCGGTGCTGATACCCAAAGAGGACATAAATCTGACAGAGGAACAGATGGAATACTTTTCATCAGATGAATACAGGAAGTTTTATCAGATAGCAAGGAACTTCCAAACGCGTTCTCTGAATGTAGATGCGACAAGCGTATTTTTTTATGGGGTGCGAAGGAGTGTAGTGATGGATAATAAGGCAATACAAAGATTTTTGGATGAACATGATTATGATGTGAGAAAGACGCATAATGGGCGTTGGATTGATCAAAAATGTACCATGGATGTTGTGTGCATGGTCTCGGACTGCATCGTGGAGTATACGAGCAGCGAGCCGGACAAGATGTTTACGGTAAAAGATATCTGGTACAGCGACTATACAGTTGAGAATGTCCAGCAGATTTTTTGCAAGCCGGATCCTACGGAAAAAGCTACCCATGAGTATGATAAATATTTTGGGCAGCCCATCAAGCTGTTGGACGCTGCGGGAATTATCCGTGGAGAGAAAAGCGGACGTGGTTATAAGTATTCCGTCGTTAACCAGGAATTGCTGGAATATATAAGTTTCCGGGAAAGGAATTGTTACAATTTCCTCTGCCTTTATATTGAAAAAACGCTGAAAGACAGTGGCATTTATCATATGTTTGAACGTTTTTTCCAATTGCAGGATAAGAACAGTTTTAAAGAACTGAAAGAAGCATATACCAGCTTTACA
The DNA here is from genome assembly GCA_947565885.1 of uncultured Lachnospiraceae bacterium. Classification (GTDB taxonomy): domain Bacteria; phylum Bacillota; class Clostridia; order Lachnospirales; family Lachnospiraceae; genus Petralouisia. Next base: position 12,205 of record CANOHX010000047.1, on the reverse strand, counting down.
ATCAACAATACCCCGATAAATGGCGCTACGGAATGTGGGCGTATCTTAACGAAGGTATTGAATCCATTGGCCTGCAAGTATAATAAACAGGGGACGGAAAAGGGGCATCTGTCCAAAGATACCATAACGCAGGATATGATTATGTACAATCAAAGGAATTGGCGGGATATCCTGTCAGCAAAGCCTAAAGTCATGACAAGGCTCGACCATGAAATAACTTTGCCAAGGCCGGATGACGACCAGGTGACGACATATTATATTAAACGTGCGAAGAAAAACCTGCGCAGATATAATGACAGATATCGCAATGGGAAAACGGAACTACGTGAGGAAAGGCATATCCTGGATCCGGCGAGCCAGATGCATCATATATTTCCTGCCAATGAGTTTCCGATGATTGCAGATTGTTTGGAGAATCTGATTGCCCTGACGCCGACGCAGCATTTCTCCTATGCGCATCCGAACAATAATACGCAGTATGTGGATAGGGATTATCAGTATTTGTGCTTGAGGGCAAAGGTAGGTACAATCAGGGATAATTTATTGGGACGGACTAAGGGACCAATCATATATGATTTTACTATGCTGCAAAAAATGCTGAATATAGGTTTGGGGACGGAGGAATTTTCTGAGGTTCAGGAAATGGATTTTGAGGAACTGCTGAACAGAATGGAAAAGTACTATACATAGGAGGAGAATTCTGGGAAAATACGGATTCATAGCTTTCGTTTTCCAATTCCATTAACAGTTTTATTCCCAGTACGGTAGCAGGGATTCGGTAATTTGGCGCAAGGTTTGAAAGCACTACGACGGCAGCGCCTGTTTTAAGGCTGAATCCCAGATAGCCGTTATAATCCCCTGTAGCGCCGTTATGCCATATGATGTTGTTTTCCGTATCAATAATCCAAGACATGCCGATTTCGTCCATATGGATGCCCATGGTCTCATAATCTTTGGTAGAGGCGTTGATTGTATTAAGGCTCTTATGACATTCAGCAAAATACGGATTGCCGTCAAGCTGCATCTGCGCGTAAGAAAGCATATCGGCTATATTTGATGTGACAGCGCCTGCCGGCAAATATGCATCGTCTGCTTCCCAGTCCCAGTAATTGCCTAAATCACCGCTGTCGTCGGCAATTCTTGTATCGGTCAGCCCTAAGCCATTTTGCATAAAGTCATTAGCCAATGCCGTATAATCCATATCATATACGGACTCAAGCACTAGGCCTAACACTGCATATCCGTAGTTGGAATAATTAAATCTGTAACTATCCTTGCCCATGCTTAAATTACTTGCCTTGTCAAGAACCATTGCTTTTGTGATGCCGCAAAAATCATTTCTTCCCATAAAAAAATTCGCAATCATTGGGCTTTCAAAATAGTACCCTTTATATCCTGAAGTGTGCGTCAATAATTCTTTTATTGTGGGGTAAGCATTGCCGTCGGGGAGCGGCAGATAAGTTTCTATGGTGTCGTCAATATTAATTTTTCCCTCGGAAATTGCTTTATTTATCAAGGCTGCAGTGAAAGTTTTGGTGATTGAGCCAATTTCATATGTATGGAGTTCTGCCGGGAGTTCTGTTCCGTTTTCCCCATAAACTTTGTAGGAAATTTCGCCGTCCTTGATAATGCCGACGCTTATCACGGCGTCTTGGTTGTCTTTTGTCGTGTATTCAAGAGCTTCCAGAAAGGTCAGCTCTGGTATTTTGCTTATTTGGTGTTTTCCATATATCACAATACCGCCAAACGCCAAAGCAGCACAAAAAATAGCTGCTATGATGATAGTAAACATTATTTTGGTTTTCCTCTTTCTTCTGCTCATGATAAATCCTCTGTACCCAATCGTATTATGCTTTGCCAATCAAACCGTCCTGTTTCATTTCCCTCAATTCCTACTTCATTATAATGGCGGCTGGCAATTAGGGCAAGCTATTATTAGTGGAAAAATTTGTTTTTCTGTGCTAGTATAAACTGCAAGGGCATTGATGGATGATGCATGTCATAAAAAGCAATTTGGAGATGAAAGATGAACTCAGTTTTATTATTGGAAGATGATGAGAGCATAAACCGGGGAGTTACGTTTATCCTGGAAAAAGACGGCTGCCAGGTATATTCCTGTGAGACGGTGGCGCGGGCAAGCGAGATATTCCATCAGCAGGAAATACAGCTTATAATCTGTGACATTACGCTTCCTGATGGGAGCGGGCTGGATTTTGTAAAGAAAGTGCGTGAAGAAAGCAGCGTGCATATCATTTTACTGACTGCGCTCGACCAGGAAGTTGACCAGGTGATGGGCTATGAAGCGGGGGCGGACGACTATATTACCAAGCCTTTCAGCCTTTCCGTCCTGAGACTGAAAGTAGCGGCATTTTTTAAGAAACAGCAGGGAATATCCAGGGAGCGGATAGAGTCTGGGAATATTTGCTTCTATGTGAATGAAATGCGGGTGCTGGCAGCGGGGAAGGAGGTTTCCCTCACCAAAAATGAGTGGAAAATGCTGCAGGTTTTTATGGAAAATCCCCGGCAGATTCTGTCAAAAAACCAGCTATTGGAGAAAATTTTCGATGTGGAAGGGGATTTTGTGGATGAGAATACGATTGCAGTGAATATCCGCAGGCTGAGGGAGAAGATTGAGCCGGACAGTTCCAAGCCGGAATATATTAAGAATGTGCGTGGAATTGGTTATCTGTGGGATAAGGAGTGCAGGCGATGAGGAAATTTCTGTTTCCGGTTATCATAGGAATCGTGGTATTGGCCCTCGCAGATTGGTATTTTATCACAGCGGCGAATCATTCCTATGAGGAGAAAATAAAGATATTGTCCGTGATGATAGAGGAGCAGGAGAAAGGCACGGACAGCCTTGCGACGGCTGCGGGACTGCTGAAAGGAGCTTTGGGCAGCTATGGTGAGGCTGGTGTGGAAAGGCTGAAAGCATACGGATATTTGGCAGGACAGCAGAATTCGTTTGGCGTGGAACGGAAAGCTTCAATCAGAAATACAGTTTTGTTTTCTGCTGCCGCGTTCCTGCTCTATCTCTTGTCGTTGGGCTTGCTGTACGGACAGTGCCGCAGGCAGTGGCAGGGGGAGCTTAGGGCTTTGTCCCAGACCCTGGATAAGTTTTCCAAGCATATCTATGAACTGGAAATCCCGGAGAAGATGAATGGAAAGGAAAAGGAGATAGATAGGATTGCCGGTCAGCTATCTGCGCTGAGCGAGCAGCTACGCTACAATGAAGAGCGGCTGAATATGGAAAAGGAAGAGACCAGGAGTTTGGTTACGGATGTTTCCCACCAGCTGAAGACGCCGGTTGCCGGGCTGAAAACTTGTTTTGAGATATTGAACCAAGGGAACTTAAATCCTGAGGAAGAGCAGGAGTTTTTGGCGCAATGCATGAGGCAGCTTGCCGGGCTGGAGACTCTTGTGGGCGCGCTGGTCAATATTTCCAGGATGGAGACTGGTATGATTGAGATACGCCGGGAGCCGGCAGACATCTTGGAGACGTTAGTGTCGGCAGTAAACCGTGTATACCTGAAAGCAGAAGGGAAGCAGATTGCCATAGAATTTGAGGAGACAGAGGATTTGAAGCCGACTATTATTCCCCATGATGTGAAATGGCTTTGTGAAGCGTTTATCAATATTCTGGAAAACGCAGTGAAATACAGTCCTGTCAATACACAGATCCGTGTCCGTATGATTCGCATGGCGACCTTTTTGCGGATTGAAATAGAAGACCAGGGAATTGGCATTCCCAAGGAGAACTATCATAAGATATTTAAGCGGTTTTACCGCGGAGAGTCAGAGGAAGTGCGCAAGGCGGAAGGCTCCGGTGTGGGGCTGTACCTTACGAGGGAGATTTTAGAACGCCACGGCGGCAGCGTGACAGTATCTTCCCGGTATGGCAGCAAGCGGCGGGGGAGTACCTTTGTGGTGCAGATTCCTTATGATTAATGTTTGATTGTTCGTCTTCTGGATAGCGTTACTCTGCTTAATTTCCGTTGTACTGGTTTTCCATTCTGGGGATGCCCGGCATATGAACTCCGTCCAGTAATCCCCCGGTTGCCCCGCAACCGCCATCCGGTAAAGGGGCTGACAGGATTCCCTGACACAATTTCTGACATCTTTTTTCTGTAAATTTACAGTTTTTGACGAAGAGTGTTAAAAGGGGAAAATGCTGAAAATGCCCATAAACAGGGACTTACAGAGATTATCGAATATAGACAAAAGCCATGCCATAATAAGTATCGGATACCACACCGATTATTACCTTGATAAAGATGTGAATTGCACAATAAAAATTACTATGGGGGGGAATTATGGCAAAGCAAAGGTGCTTCAACTTTCTTAATCTTACAAATCTGTAAGCCTTTTTTCCCATTTTGCAATCCATCTGAAAGAATCTTTTGATATCATATGACCTTAGGAGGGACTCACCTAGTGGGAAGCTGCCTTCGGTCTCGTATCAATCCCGACGAACTAAAAAAGAACTGAACAGGAGGCTTTTAGATGGATACAATTTTAAAGACAGAACATTTATGCAAATATTACGGTTCCGGCGACAACCAGGTGCGGGCGGTCAAAGACGCCAATATCGCTATCCAGAGAGGGGAATTTACCGCCATTGTGGGGAAATCCGGTTCTGGCAAAAGCACGCTGCTTCATCTTCTGGGCGGCTTGGATTTTCCAACCAGCGGAAAGGTGTGGATGAAAGATAAAGATATGTTTGCGCTTAAGGAGGATGAGCTTGCCGTGTTCCGCAGGAGGAAAATCGGCTTTATTTTTCAGGCGTTCAACCTGGTGTCTTCCATCAATGTCTGGGAAAATATCGTGCTGCCCATAGGGCTTGATGGCAAAGAGACAGATGAAAATTTCGTCAGGGATATCATAAAGACCTTAGGGATTGAGGGTAAGGTACAGAACCTCCCCCATACGCTCTCTGGCGGACAGCAGCAGCGTGTAGCGATTGCCAGGGCGCTTGCCTCGAAACCGGACGTGATTCTTGCCGATGAGCCTACGGGAAACCTGGATTCCAAGACCAGCGATGAGGTTGTGGGGCTGTTGAAAATGTCGGCGCAGAAATATGGGCAGACGCTGGTGATGATTACCCATGACCAGGATATTGCCCAGATTGCAGACCGGATTCTCGTGATTGAAGACGGAGAGGTGGTGGAGCAGGGATGAAACATATAATCCATCATTTGGCGCTCTCCAATGTGCGGCAGAATAAATCGCGAAGTGTTTTAATGATATTATCCATTTTCCTGACGACTCTGCTTCTTTCCGCCATTGCTGGCGTAGGCTGTGGGACAGTGAGAAATAACCGGGTGAACGCCGGGAATCTCTATGGGAATTATGTTGCCTCTCTCAGCAAGGTGACGCAGGAGCAGTATGAGATGTTAACGCTGCGTAGTGAATTCACCCATGTAGGCAGAAAAGCGTATGTTGCAGAGGCAGATTCTGGCAAAGCGGGCATCAACATTGGATTATCGTTTATGGATATCACTGCGGCAGAAAATACGAACTTTGACCATATGCTGAAAGCCGGGGCGCTGCCGATTGCAGAGAATGAGATTGCGGCATCGGCAGAATTTTTTGAGAAATTTGGGCTCGTAAACGCTGTGCCTGGGGATTATGTATCCATACCTTTGCGCAGGGACAGCCAAAGCAAGTTTGAGGAAAAAGAATTTGTTGTCAGCGGCGTAATACAGTCCTTGCAGGACGTAATAGCCCAGAAATCATTTCAGGGTATGGTATCCCAGGAGTTTTACGAATCCTTATACCCTGAGGAGCGGCGTTTCTATGAAGTAACTTTGCGGCTGAATGATACCATTATGGAAGATGAAAGAGATTATGAGGAAATCGTGAGGGAAGCGGCAGTGCTCTGCGGTGTGGAGGAAGAAAATATTTCTCCTAACGAACAGTATCTTCGGTGGGTGTATGAGCCAGGCACGGAGACCATCATGGGCTGCATTTTGATTGGGCTTTTGGTAATTGTGGTATCAGTTGCCGTTATCTATAATATCTTCCAGGTGGGAATGGTTCAGAAAATCCAGGAATACGGCAAGATTAAGGCTTTGGGGGCCACCAGGAAGCAGATGAGGAAACTGATTCTGCAGGAGGGGATGCTTCTGGCGGTCGTGGGGGTTCCGCTGGGGCTGCTGGCGGGCTGCGGCGTTGCCACTGTGATGTGCCGTAAGCTTATCGTGGGTTCACAGGCAATGGTAGGCGTAGAATTGGAAAATGTATCCGCGATTTCCCTGCCGCTGCTGCTGGTGGTGGCGATAGCTGCTTTTCTGACGGTGCGTCTGGCATTATCGCACCCGAAGCGTGTGGCGGCGAAGACTTCGCCGGTGGAAGCTATGCGTTATCAGGAAACTGCCAGCCGTGGAAGGAGCGTGCGCAAAGGCAGGGAGACGGTTTCTGTTTTTGGCATGATGCTGTCCAACCTGTCTGCCAACCGCAGGCGGACAGTGTCTACCATCTGTACGATGGGGTTATCCTGCGTGCTCTTCGTATCTGTGTCCAATCTTGCTGGAAATATAGATGATAAATTCGAGGCACGGCGTTATGTGGAGTATGGGCAGTTTTCTATGAGCCTTGATTGGCGTTTGGACGATAAGGCGTACCCGGAGAAAAATCTTTGCCAGATTCAGCGGGATAACCCTCTGGGGGCAGAATTCCAGGAGAAATTAAAAGCCATCCCAGGCGTTACGGAGGTGAAAACCCGTAAATGTTTTGAAGCGGAGAACCTCAGCCTGAACAGCCTGGATTTGGATGGGGCTTATGTCAATGTCTGTGTGCTGGACAGGGAGGGGTTTGAACGTTATGGGAAAGGCTCTGCTTTGGGAAATGTCGATTATGATGAGGTTGCTGCCGTGGATGGCATTCTTTTCGGGGCTTCTTATTTTATGGCGGATTATGGCTATCAGATAGGGCAGCAGATAAAGCTGAAAGATATGACGGGTTCTGGGGCGGTCTGTCAGGGAAAGCTCATGGGTTCATTTGGGGCAGCGCCGGGCGTATGGGTTATTACAGAAGAAACATTTGACAAGCTTGGGATAACGGAAGATGTAACGGAAACGGTATGGGCAGACTGTAGGCAGAAAGATAAAGGCAGCGTGGAGGAAGCGATTGAGGATCTTATGTCAGGCATGGAATATGTGGAGACGGATTCGTATGAGAGTGCAGTAAAACAAGCACGGTATGGGACAAAAATGATGCAGGGCGTAGTCTATGCGCTTCTGGGGCTTTTGGGAGTAATCGGTTTCTTAAATATGGCAAACACAATCATCACCGGGGCAGTGACCAGGAAGCGTGAACTTGGTGTGCTGCAGGCCGTGGGGATGACAAACCGTCAGCTGAATTGGATGATGCAGTTGGAGGGAATCTTCTTTTCCGCAGGTACGGCAGTAATCTCCCTGATAATCGGAAGCCCGCTGGGCTATGCCCTCTTCTGTTATGCCAGGGAGCTGCATTTTTATGGGCTCAATGAGTATCATATCCCACTGCTGGAAATCGGGGTGATGATTTTGTCAATCGTGTTGCTGCAGGCCACGCTTTCATTTCTGCTCAGCAGGAATTTACGCAAGGAATCTTTGGTGGAGCGTATCAGTTACCAAGGCTGAAAAGTAGGCAGCGGTGGAATAAAGACTTTACAGTATATAACCTTATCTATTATAATATAGGAAGCAGCTTTGCTTGAGAAAAAATTTGTTGAACGCAAACTCAGAGGTGCAAGTGTGAAAGTACAATTTTATGAACAAGTCGATGAACGGTTATTGAAATTTGCGGTGATTATAGCGCGCACAAATGGTAAGTATGTTTTCTGCAGGCATCGGGATAGGGAGACGTTGGAAATTCCTGGAGGCCACCGGGAGCTGGGGGAGGAAATTTTTGATACAGCCCAAAGAGAATTGTACGAGGAGACGGGCGCGGTTGAATTTGAAATGAAGCCAATCTGTGTCTACTCCGTCATTTCGGAAGAAGAATTTTGCGGGCAGGAAACGTTTGGAATGCTCTATTATGCAGATGTCTTTGAATTTGAAAATGAATTACATAGTGAGATAGAGGAGATTGCAGTAATGGATGGACTGCCAGAGAAATGGACGTACCCGGCGATACAGCCAAAGCTGATTCAGGAAGCCGGGAGGAGGGGGTATTTATAGGCTGCCGCAATGAAACCCTTGCTTGACAACCTTCTGCCAATCTGATACACTTACATGCAAACCCATAATGGGAGTGGATTTTTCAAGAGAAATCTTTTTTCGCCACACAATCGTTAAGAAGCGTTTGTGTGGCGTTTTTTGTCAGGAAAAAATTTGTGGTCTGCCTGTGAAGCAAAATAACTTGAAACGGAATGGAAGGAGAATATAGGAGAAGATGCAACAGGACTTTATGAAAGAAAAAAAGATACTGCCCCTTGTGCTGTCAATGTCCATGCCGATGGTGATTTCCATGGCGGTTAATTCACTGTACAATATTGTAGACAGCTATTTCGTGGCGAAACTGAGCGAGGAGGCTATGACAGCGCTTGCGCTGGTCTATCCGGTGCAGAATATGATCAATGCAGTGGCGATTGGATTTGCCATCGGAATCAACGCAGCGGTTGCATTCTACCTGGGCGCGGGCGAGCAGGAGAACGCGGACAGGGCGGCAACGCAGGGATTCTTGTTAAATTTGATTCATGGACTGCTGCTGACGGTTTTGTGCATTGCCATCATGCCCTCATTTTTAGGAGTCTTTTCCAGGGAGGAAACGGTGGTGCGCATGGCGCTGGAGTATTCCAATCGGGTATTCCTGTTCTCGGCGGTCATTACATCCGGGCTGGTATTTGAGAAAGTTTTTCAGGCGGTAGGTAAGATGAAAGTGTCCATGTTTTGTATGATATGTGGGTTTGTCACCAATATCATCCTTGACCCATTGATGATTTTTGGCATTGGCGTTTTCCCGAGAATGGGCATAGCCGGCGCAGCTTATGCAACCGGGATAGGCCAGGTAGTTTCCCTGCTGGTGTATGTGATATTTTATATGGCAAAACCAATCCCTGTGAAAATAAGGCGTGACTGTTTCAAACCGCAGAAAAAAATGGTGGTAAAGCTGTATGGCATAGGAATTTCGGCAACGTTGAATCTGGCGCTTCCTTCGTTGCTGATTTCGGCGCTCAATGGAATTCTGTCAGGTTTTTCTGAAAAGTATGTGCTTGTGCTTGGCGTTTATTATAAACTCCAGACATTCATTTACCTGACGGCAAACGGCATTATACAAGGAATTCGGCCGCTGATGGGATATAACCATGGAGCAGGGGAAAAGGAACGTGTGCGGCAGATTTTTCGTACAACGTTATTGCTTACGGCTGGCGTGATGGCAGTCGGTACGGTTTTGTGCTGGCTGATTCCCGGGAATCTGATAGGATTGTTTACCTCAAACCCGCAGACTGTCCAAAGCGGCGTGACGGCGCTCCATATCATAAGCCTTGGCTTTATCGTGTCAGCCGTTTCCGTTACATGTTCCGGCGCGTTGGAGGGATTGGGAAAAGGATTGCCCTCGTTGTACATTTCGCTGTTTCGCTATATCATCGTCATTATACCGGCAGCGTACCTGTTCAGCAGGCTGCTGGGAGCGGAAGGCGTATGGTATGCGTTTTGTTTTACGGAATTCGTGACGGCGGGGGTAGCTTATTTGATTTACAGAAAGCATGAAAACATACAGGATATCAAAGTATAAAAGATTTCAATTGAAAGTTTCTTATATAAAATGTATAATGTTAAGGAATCGGGCAGGTATGGATTATAATACTGCCGCATAAGAAAAAGTAATATGGAGGAAACTTACGATGGAATTTTTAGGTAAATTTGTTTTTCTGCTGGCGTTTGTGGTGCTGTTGGGATATTTTAATGAGAAAGTCACAAAGCTTACGCATGAAATATCGCTGATGCTTTTTTCGTTTCTGGCGGGCAGTGTATTTCTGGTAATAGAAGTCGCGTTTGGGAACATTTCTTCGGTACAAGTATTTCTGGAACATGTACAGGTATTTGATTTGGAAATGTTTCTTGTCAAAGGTGTATTGTGTTTTATGCTGTTTGCGGGATCCTGCCATATGCGCCTTGCAGATTTGAAAAAGTATGCTAAAGGGGTCACCGTCCTGTCAGTGGTTGCTACTTTTCTGGGCGCTGTGTTTTATGGGCTTCTCTTTTATGGAGCGTCTTCTCTTTTGGGAATGCATATGTCGCTCCCTGTCTGCCTGATGTTCGGCAGCGTGGTGGCGCCAACCGACCCGATTGCCGCCACCAGTATTTTGAAAAAATTTAACCTGCCTTCCGGCATTGGCTTTACCATTGAAGGAGAATCTTTGTTCAATGATGGCGTGGGCGTGGCTTTGTTCGTCTGTTTCTCCGGATTGGTCACAGCACAGGAAAATGAAGGGGTTTTTCTCGTATTAATGAGAGAATTGTTTGGGGCAGTGTTGGTAGGAGGCGTGGTGACAGCGGTCTGTTTTCTGGTCTTCAGTAGGACCCGCGATGAGGCAAGGCAGATATTTACGAGCCTTCTTGCCGTATCGTTGTCGTATCTTCTGTGTGATGCGTTAGGTTTCTCGGGGGCAATTGCATCCGTAGTGTGCGGGATTCTTTTTTCAGCGTTCAGGGATTGGCAGGGGCAGAAAGGCATGCCCATGGAATTGGTACAGTTTGATGGCTTCTGGGAGGTACTGGATAATTTGCTGAATTCAGTGTTGTATGTCATTTTGGGATTATCGTTTCTGCATATTCTGCAGATGCCATATGTGTTTCTGCTGTCGTTGGTTGCAATTGTCGCCAATCTGCTGGCGCGTTCGGGAAGCCTGGGGATTTCCGTCCTGTTTCTGCGGGATTTGCCGGATGGATATGACCGGGTCAGCTTTATCGAACTCCTTACCTGGGGAGGGCTGCGCGGCGGGCTGTCGGTTGCGCTTGCCATGAGCACAAGGCCGATGCTGGATGAGAATACATATTATATTGTGCTGGGCTGCACGTATGCAATTGTGTTCTTCACTACGATTGTCCAGGGGCTGACGATGAAGAGGGTTTATCAGGGGATAGAAAAGAGGAGAATAATTAAATGCAAATAAAATAATTTCGAAATGGAGGATAAAAATGGTAAAACATATCATTTTATGGAAATTAAAAGATGGATATACAAAGGAAAGAGAAGAAGAAATAAAACTAGAAATTAAAGAAAGTTTGGAGGCGCTGAAAGGGAAGATACCGGGGCTTATAGATATTAAAGTCAATATAAAAGGGCTTGCAACTTCAAATGTAGATTTGATGTTGGATTCTGCTTTTGAAGATGAGGAAGCGCTGAAAGTCTATGCAAAACATCCGGCGCATGTGGCGGTAGCCGATGGGAAGGTCAGGCCGCATACGGCGGCTAGAAGCTGTATGGATTATGAAGTGTAGAAAGATTTGCAGTTATCCGCGGATATTGCGGAAATTCTGAATATTTAGCTAAAAGAAAAGGCATATGCTCTGCGGCATATGTCTTTTTTTGTCTTGTAGGGAATAATTGCTAAAGCGACTGCGGTTTGTTCCGGAATTGTATGTACGGTGGCGTAGAGGAGCAGTAGATAAAATAATTATCTAACTCCTAGCCAACTACCCAAAAATTGTGCAATTTGACTAAAAAATAAGAAAAATCAATTGTAAAAAACATAATATAGGTTTACTATTTTTGTGTGAGTTATACATAAATGATGTTATAGCCCATATGAAAGGTGTGCATTCTGCCTATAATGTGCACCTAAAAGGAAATTGCACTCAGCAGTTTCCTCTTTCCATAAGGGGGGCTCGCTTGCGGGTCCCCATCCTTTCTTCCTGGGAGGGAATGCCAGCCTCTGAGGGGGGCTACTGCCCCATCCCTGGAAAGGAAAGCATTATGGGAAACAGAACAGATTTTATAAAAGAAGGAGGAACGAGGAAATTGGAAAAGGCAAAGAACATGCGAAAGCGGCTGTTTGTGCTGGTTTTGGCTATGGCAATGGTACTCACGTCCGTCAGCGTCCCCTCAGTGACGGCGGAGGCAGCGAAGAATGTCAAGGTCAAGAAGATTCAGATTACAAGCCCCAAGAAGAAAAAAGTAACACTGGTCAAAGGCAAGACCCTCCAGATTAAAGTGAAGGTTACGCCCAAGAACGCAAAGAACAAGAAAGTAACTTACAAGTCGAGCAAGAAGAAGA
>CANOHX010000046.1 GCA_947565885.1 uncultured Lachnospiraceae bacterium | reverse complement strand
GCCGAGCGCGATGTCGGCAGCGGAACTGCTGGGGGCAATGCCGGGCGAGATAATCTGTGATTTATGTGCGGCGCCTGGGGGTAAAACCACCCAGATTGCAGGAAAAATGCAGAGGAAAGGTCTGTTGGTGTCTAATGAATTTTATAGCAGCCGGGCTAAGGTACTTGCGCAGAATGTGGAAAGGCTGGGCATTGCCAATACGGTAGTAGTGAATGAACCTACCGGGCATCTGGCAGAAGTTTTTCCGGCGTTTTTTGACAGGATTCTTGTGGATGCACCATGTTCCGGGGAGGGGATGTTCCGTAAAGAGCCACAGGCTATGCAGGAATGGAGCCTTGACAATATTGCGTTATGTGCCGGACGGCAGCAGGAAATTTTAGGACATGCGGCGAAAATGTTAAAGCAGGGAGGTGTGCTGGTTTATTCCACATGCACGTTTGCAGCGGAGGAGAATGAGCAGAATATCTGCCGTTTCCTGGAAATGCACCCGGAATTTTCCCTGGAAAAATCTTACCGGCTGTGGCCCCATAAACTGCGGGGGGAGGGGCATTTCCTGGCGCGCCTTAAGAAAGACGGTTTTGCCGATGAAGATTACAGGAGTCCCAAAGAAAAGATAGCGGGAAAGAAGCGGCAGAAACGCCGGGCTTCCAAAGATAAGGAGACCGTGAGCGTGGATTTGGCAGCTGAGGAATTTCGCAAGTTTCAGGAAGCGACATTGCGGATTGATCTGCAGGAGAAACTTTATGGGAAATATGTATTGTTTGCGGACGAGCTTTATCTGCTGCCGCAGCAAATGATAGAGCTGTCCGGATTGAAGGTTGTACGTGCAGGGCTTCATCTTGGCGCTTGCAAGAAGAATCGCTTTGAACCCGCCCACGCCTTGGCAATGTACCTGCATCCGGAGGAGGCAAAGCAGTGCGTGGATTTGGCAGCAAGCAGTGAAGCAGTGCGGTATCTTCATGGGGAGACGGTATCCTGCAGCAGCGGGCTGAAAGGTTGGACGCTGGTGAGCGTGGATGGGCTTTCCCTGGGCTGGGGGAAGGCGAATAATGGAATGTTGAAAAATCATTACCCTAAAGGGCTGAGGATTTGTTATTAATTTCCGTAATAGGTGAAAATGATTATGTGGAATCTATTAAGATAACAAAAATGAGGATGTTCTGAGCCATCCCCATTTTCTGAACTGCCACTTGAAATATCCAAGTGTATAGTTTATAATCAGATTAAAAGCAATCAAAGGATATTCGCACTGTCCGATGATTGTCATCGGAAACTTAATTATGGTAATTTAAGTTTATCAGGCTATCTCCTAGTGACGTAGGAGGTAGCCGAGTTATTTTTGCGGTGATTGTCGAGATATGTTAAGGCTGCAAAAACAACCAAAAGTAACGTCAAAATTTCTAACGTATTCATATGTACTCCTTTCCGTTTCCGAAAAAATCAATCACCAGACTATCCCTACGTTGTTTTAATCTGACTATGAGTATCCTGGCATATTTGGCAGAGAAAGACAATCTCATTGCGAGAAAAAGGGGGACTTTAACTTATTATTAGAAAAATAATTGCCATTTACAGCAATAACGGATAAAATAGAAATAGATTTTAGGAAAAGGAGAAATCATATGGATTACAGAGCATATTTAAAAAATCATCCAGATAAAGAAGGGCGTTACGGAGAGTATGGCGGCGCCTACCTGACAGACGAACTGAAGCCGGCATTTGAGGAGATTACAGAGGCATATCAGACCATCTGCCATTCTTCTCAGTTCATCAGCGAGCTTCGCAGAATCCGCCGTGAATTCCAGGGCAGGCCAACGCCCGTCTACCATTGTGAGCGGCTGTCAAGGCAGATTGGCAACTGCCAGATATATCTCAAACGTGAAGACCTGAACCATACCGGAGCGCATAAGCTGAATCATTGCATGGGCGAGGGCTTGTTGGCAAAGTTTATGGGCAAGAAGCGCCTGATTGCAGAGACGGGTGCTGGACAGCACGGCGTTGCGCTTGCCACGGCGGCGGCATATTTTGGATTGGAATGTGAGATCCATATGGGCGAGGTGGACATTGCTAAGCAGGCGCCTAATGTGACGCGCATGAAGATTTTAGGAGCGAAAGTAGTGCCTGTCACTGCGGGATTGAAGACCCTCAAAGAGGCGGTAGACTCTGCCTTTGAGTCCTATGCCAGGAATTATAAGGACTCCATCTACTGCATCGGTTCTGCCTTGGGGCCTCATCCTTTTCCGCTGATGGTGCGCGATTTCCAGTCTGTTGTCGGCTATGAGGCACGGGATCAGTTTAAGGAAATGACGGGGATTGACCCGGATGTCGTCTGTGCCTGTGTGGGTGGCGGCAGCAATTCCATTGGCATGTTCATTCCATTTTTAAATGACCCGGTGGAGATTGTCGGCGTAGAGCCTTTGGGGAGGGGCGAGAAGTTGGGAGACCATGCGGCTTCCATGAAATATGGTGAGCGTGGGGTGATGCATGGGTTTGACAGTATCATGCTTAAGGATGAGAATGGCGAGCCGGCGCCGGTTTATTCCATTGCCAGCGGACTTGATTATCCGTCTGTAGGACCAGAGCACGCTTACCTGCATGACATTGGCAGGGTACAGTATGAGACGGTAGGCGATGACGAGGCGATGGAGGCGTTCTTCAAGCTGTCGCGCTATGAGGGGATTATCCCCGCAATCGAGAGTTCCCATGCCGTTGCCTATGCCATGAGGAAAGCAAAGGAGATGGGACAGGGTTCCATCCTTGTGAACTTAAGCGGCAGGGGAGATAAGGACATTGACTATGTTGTGGAGCACTATGGCTATGGGGAGAAATATATCTAACATGGAATAGGAAAAGGAGGTTTTTATGGACAGGAGAAGAGGAAGGGTAACAATACCAACTGATTTAGATGTGATTCCGCAGACATTGGAACTGATGAAGCAGTGGGGCGCAGATGCAGTTCGTGACTGTGACGGCACAGACTTTCCGCAGGAACTAAAGGATGTGGATGGCAAGATTTATTCCACGTATTATACGACCAGGAAGGATAATGCATGGGCGCAGGCAAACCCTGAGGAAATCCAGCAGATGTATGTGATGACGCCTTTCTATACGGCAACAGCGGATGAATTGCGGATTTCCCTGATGCGTGGGCTTTACCCGGACATGTTAAAGCCAAATACCAGGGACGACATTACCCGCTGGTGGGAAGTCATGGACAGGACAACCGGTGAGATAGTGCCCGCCGGGCAGTGGAACTATGATGAGGAGGCCGGGGAGGTGGTAATTGCGGCAGAATCTTTTCATGATTATACCGTAAGTTTCCTTGCCTATATTATCTGGGACCCGGTGCATATGTACAATGCAGTGACAAACGACTGGCAGGACGTGGAGCACCAGCTTACGTTTGACGTCCGCCAGCCCAAGACCCATGCGTTTACCCTGGAGCGGCTGCGCAGGTTTATTGAGGAGCACCCATATGTAAATGTGCTGAGGTTTACGACATTTTTCCACCAGTTTACCTTGATTTTTGATGAACAGGCGCGGGAAAAATACGTGGATTGGTATGGGTATTCCGCATCGGTCAGCCCATATATCCTGGAGCAGTTTGAGCGTGAGGTGGGATATAAGTTTCGCCCGGAATATATCATTGATCAGGGCTATTACAATGGGCAGTACCGCATCCCCACCAAAGAATACCAGGATTTCCAGGCATTTCAGCGCAGGGAAGTGGCAAAGATTGCCAAAGAGATGGTGGACATTACCCATGAATGCGGCAAGGAAGCGATGATGTTTCTGGGCGACCACTGGATTGGCACGGAGCCGTTCTTGGAAGAATTTGCTTCCATTGGATTGGATGCGGTGGTCGGAAGCGTGGGAAACGGCTCTACGCTGCGCTTGATTAGTGACATTGAGGGCGTGAAATATACGGAAGGGCGGCTGCTGCCGTATTTCTTCCCGGATACTTTCTGCGAGGGCGGGGACCCGGTCAAAGAAGCGAAAGTCAATTGGGTAACGGCGCGCCGCGCAATTTTAAGAAAGCCGATTGACCGGATAGGCTATGGCGGCTACCTCAAACTTGCGCTTGATTTTCCTGAATTTATAGACTATGTGCAGAGCGTATGCGACGAATTCCGGGAACTTTACGATAACGTCAAAGGCTGTGTGCCCTATTGCGTGAAAAAGGTTGCTGTCTTAAACTGCTGGGGCAAGATGCGCGCCTGGGGCTGCCATATGGTGCACCACGCACTGTACCAGAAACAGAATTATTCGTATGCCGGCGTGATTGAAGCCTTGTCCGGCGCGCCCTTTGATGTGGTATTCTTGAGTTTCCAGGATATCAAACAGCAGCCGGAGATATTGGACGATATTGACGTCTTAATCAATGTTGGCGGCGCTGATACCGCGCATTCCGGCGGGGAATGGTGGTGTGACACAGCGGTTGTGACGGCAATTAAGAAGTTTATCTATGACGGCGGCGGTATCATTGGCGTAGGTGAGCCTAGCGCCCACCAGGCAAACGGACGGTTCTTCCAGCTGGCAAATGTGTTTGGTGTGGAGGAAGAGCGCGGATTTACGCTGGGTTATGATAAGTATAATTGGCAGGAGCATAAACATTTCATTACGGAGGACTGCGGCGGGGACATTGACTTTGGTGAAAGCCAGAAAAACATTTATGCCCTGGAAGGGACGGAAATCCTTTCTCAGCATGAGAAAGAAGTGCAGCTTGCTGTCAATCAATTTGGGCAGGGGCGCGCGGTGTACATGGGCGGACTTCCCTATAGTTTTGAAAACAGCCGGCTCTTGTACCGCGCGATTCTCTGGAGCGTTCATGGCGAGCAGGAACTGCATCGCTGGTTCAGCAGCAACTACAACGTGGAAGTACATGCATATCCTGAAAATAAGAAGTTCTGTGTGGTAAATAACACATATGAGCCGCAGGAAACTGTGGTATATAAAGGGGACGGAGAAAGTTTTTCTGTGAATCTTGCAGCCAACCAGATTATCTGGTATGAGATTTAAAGGGAAAGGACAGAGCGGATAAGATAGGTAAAGATAAGCTTATGGCAAGAAAGTCTGGAGGAAGAATGTGAAGGGTTTTAGCAGGAAAATCACAGTAGGGAGCCGGGGAATCTTCGTGCTGATGGTATTGGGGGTCATTCTGTTTGGAATTGCAGGGGAACTGTGCCTGCCCAGTGAGGGAGTCCGTGAGGAGGGAAACTGCCGGACGCTCTCGGAAGGATGGGTACGCGTCCTTCCGGATGGCAGCAATGTCCCGGTCCAGATTCCTGGCAGATGTCCGGCAGACCGGCTGGAAAGCGTCAGCATTGAAACCGTGCTGCCAGAGGACCTGGGGGAAGATAAGTGGCTGTGTGTCAGGAGTTCCTGGCAGGAACTTGAGCTGCTTGTGGACCAGGTGGTGAGACGGCGTTACAATGCCGGGGATTCCATGCCTTTCGGAAAGAATACGCCAAGCGCTTATGTGTTGCTAAAACTGACCCATGAGGATGCCGGGAAGGTGCTTCGCATCACCTCGGTATCCGACTCTTCCTATTCCGGCGTATTGGATACGGTATATTTGGGCGACCGGATGGGAATTTTGGCCCAACTCATAAAACAGCATGGCGGCGGCCTGTTTTTGGCGATGTTCTTGCTTGTCTTAAGCGGAATCAGCATTTTGTTAAGTGTTATCCTGCATCGTTTCTATCACAAAGAGATTGTTCTGGAATACCTGGCCTGGGGGACATTTCTTACATCGTTGTGGCTGGTGGCAGGTTCTCATCTTCGGCAATTTCTGTTCCCCAATATTTCTGTTGCCTGTGCGCTGTCATTTCTGGCAGCGATGCTGGCATTGTTTCCGCTGCTGATTTATATGGACAGCGTGCAGAAGCAGCGTTACCAGAAAGGGTATGTATTTTTGGAATTTTTGGTGATAGCTCATTTTGTTGCCTGTACCTTTCTGCAGGTTACCAATCAGGTGGAATTTATGGAAAATGCGTTTTTCATGTGCCTGTTGGCGGCTGCAGCTTTTCTGTACATAGTATATTCCATGTTCAGGGATTTGCGCCACAAACGGCTTACCGGTTATCCGCTCGTGGCAGTGGGCACCGTGCTGCTTGTGCTCTCGGCAGCAGTGGAGCTGGCGTTTTCCTATTTTGGGCATTGGGAAAGCGCGGGGGGTGTCCTCAGTGTGGGGCTGATGTGTATGCTTGTGCTGGCAATTGTTGAGAACTTGCGTAAATTGTTTTATATGGAGAGGGAAAAGCAGCGGGCTATATTGGCAAATGAATCCAAAGGGAAATTCCTTGCCAATATGTCCCATGAAATCCGTACGCCTATCAATACGGTAATCGGCATGAATGAAATGATACTCCGGGAAAGCAAAGACCCAGCCATCCAGGAGTATGCAGTGAACATAGACAGCGCCAGTAAGACGCTGATGAGCCTGGTTAACGACGTGTTGGATTTTTCCAAAATGGAATCTGGGAGCCTTGACATAGAGAACAGTTCTTATTATCTTTCCTCTGTGCTGAATGATACGATTCATGTACTGCAGGCGAGGGCGGAGAAGAAGCATCTGGACGTCAGGCTGAATGTGGATGAGGCATTGCCCTCCATTCTCGTGGGCGATGAGGTGCGCATCCGCAAAATACTGAGTCAGCTGTTCAGCAACAGCATTAAGTTTACCCAGGAGGGCAGCCTTACATTCAGCGTCCAGGGAGAGTGGAACGATGATGGGACGTTTTGCCTTGTCTTTGCTGTTGCAGATACCGGCAGCGGCATTCGGGAGGAAGAGCTGGCGAAGCTTTATGACAGTTTTGCGAAATTGGAAGAAGATGGATACCGAACGGTTCAGGGAACCGGTTTGGGGCTGAATCTTGCCAAACGGTTTGTAGAGCAGATGCATGGGGATATCCGCGTACAGAGCGTATATGGGGCCGGCACGATATTTACGGTGAGAATTCCGCAGGAAATAAAAGATGCCCAGCCCATCGGGGATTTGCAGAAAGCATATGAAAGAGAGCAGAAAGAGTTGGCAAAACCTCGCGAGTACTTAAAAGCGCCGGACGCCCATGTGCTGTCGGTTGATGATAATGAGATGAACCTGGCAGTTGTCCGGGGACTTTTGAAACGGACGGATATTCAGCTTGACACAGTTCTGGATGGCAGGGAATGCATGGACTATACAAGGAAAATAAAATACGATTTAATTTTCATGGACCATATGATGCCGGAACCGGATGGCATCAGCACCCTGCACCGTCTCCGTGCGGAGGAGGGGAATCCTAATAGAAATACGCCGGTTGTCGCACTGACGGCAAACGCGGTTGCAGGAAGCAGGGAAGAATATCTGCGGGCGGGGTTTGATGAGTATCTGTCCAAGCCGATAGTCGTGGAGAAACTGGAACAGATGCTGCAGAAATACCTGCCCAAGGAGAAAGTATTTTTTGAGAAAGAGCAAATCCCAGAGCTGCCAGCAGAAGCGGACTGGGAGGAGATTTTGAAAGACATGCCCGCATTGGTGGAAGGGCTGCCAGAGAAAGAGAAACCGAAAGAGCAGGAAACGGAAGATAGTTCCGCGGCAAGGACGCAGGAGCGGAAAGAGAGTCTGGCTGTCGGGAATAAGCTGATTGATAAGAGCATAGGATTGCCCTATTGCGGTGACGATGAGGACATGTACCAGGAAATCCTGCAGGCATATTATGAACAGGGACAGGAGTATCGTAAGAAACTTCCCAAGCTTTATGAGGAAAAGGATTGGTCCAATTATGGAATTATCGTCCATGCGATAAAAAGCACATCCCTGACGATTGGAGCGGCGGGCCTCTCAGAACAGGCAAAACAGCAGGAGTTTGCAGCCAAAGATGGTAACCTGGAAGAATTGGTGGGATATTGGAAAAAGTTCTATCATGATTATACAAATGTCCTGGAAGAAGCAGCGCAGATGCTTGGCGTCAAAGGAAAAGAAAGTTCGCGGGAAGACGCCGCAAGCGGAAAGGAACCACCATCTGCAGAATTTTTGGAAGGCTTCCGTCTTCTGCTGGAGCAGGTTCAGGGATATGAGATGGGGGAGGCCTTAGAGCAGATAGACAGACTTTGGTCCATGCGTGAGGAGAAACTGCTGGATGAGGTACGCCAGTTTGTACATGATTTTGAATATGACCGTGCTGAGAGCTGCCTGAAGGAATGGCTGGCGAAATGGGAGGTTGATAGGGAATGAAAAGGACAATATTGGTGGTAGATGATGACAGGCTCAATCTGATGGTTGCACAAAAGCTGCTTGCGGAAGATTACCATGTTGCAGCGGTGAATTCGGGAGAGCTTGCGCTCCGATATCTGGGGAAAAATAATCCTGACCTTGTCCTTCTGGATATCCAAATGCCGGAAATGGACGGTTTTGAAGTGATGCGGAAGATGCAGCAGGATGAGCGGTGGCGGAAAATTCCAGTTATTTTCCTTACAGCAGACCGGACAGCCGAAACGGAGGAGGAATGTTTTAAGCTGGGGGCAGTGGACTATATCGGTAAGCCTTTTGTGCCGGCAATTATGATGCAGCGCATTCACCGGAGCATAGAGCTTGAAGACTACAGAAGAAGCCTGGAACATATGGTGGAACTGCAGTTACAGCGGATTACCCAGCTGCAGCAGGATATTATCTTTTCCATGGCAAACCTGATTGAAAGCCGGGACGGTACTACAGGAGAGCATGTAAAACGGACCAGCGGCTACGTGAATCTGTTGGTAGAGAAGATGCAGGAGCGGGGGCTGTATAAGGAAATGCTGACTCGCGAATATGTGGATTATCTCAGAAAGGCGTCGCCTCTGCACGATATTGGCAAGATTGCCATTCCCGATGCAGTCCTGCAGAAGCCGGGAAAGCTTACCAAAGAGGAATATGAGATGATTAAGATTCATGCCCAGGAGGGCGGCAGGCTTATCCGGGAAAATATGAGCCGTATTGCAGAGCAGGAATTTGTAGAGGTTGCCTGTGATATGGCGGCCTGCCACCATGAGAAATGGGCCGGCAACGGTTACCCCGAAGGACTGAAAGGGGAGGAGATTCCCTTATCGGCAAGGATTCTAGCTATTGCCGATGTGTTTGATGCGTTAGTATCAGAACGGCAGTATAAGAAAGGGATGCCATTGGAAGAAGCTTTTGCTATTATGGAGTATGAGCGCGGCAAAAGCTTTGAACCGGAGCTTTTGGATGTTTTTCTGGCAGCTGAGGATGAACTGCGCCAGCTGATGGCGGAATATGCGAACATATAAGTCAAGCCGCCATAAGAAACAGAATAATAATGGCTGAGATTGGAAAATTATATGGAGACAAGAAAAGACTTATTGCTGACAATAAAGAATGAGTCAGGGAGACTGGATTTACATAACATGAAGAGTTTCTGCACGCTGTTCGTACTGGTAGGTTTTATTATGTGTATTGTAAACCTGTCGGCAGGCTCCTGGCGGATGGCGCTGATTACAGGCGGGACAGGGGCATTGATGCTGATAAATGTCGTGCTGCTGGCAGTGTGGAAAAAGGTCCGTTTTGTGGTATGCAATGTCATCTGTGCGGTGATGGTGATGATGCTCTATTTCGTAGTAAACGGCGGAGAGCATGGCTTTAGCCTGGTTTGGCTGTTTTTGGTGCCGCCGGCAGTCATGTATTTTCTGAATGTATTTTATGGGGGGCTGGTAAGCGTTCTGTTAGGAGCGCTGTCGGCAGTTTATATGTGGACGCCGCTGCATGAACTGGGCTATCATTACTCAATAACCTACCGGACGCGTTTTCCCTTGGTATATCTGGCTGAGACGTTCATGTGCATGATGATTCAGTACCGCATTTGGTGTTATCAGAGACAGCAGCAGGAGCTGCTTTTGAAAGCAGAGGAGGCAAACCATGCGAAAAGTGATTTTCTGGCAAATATGAGCCATGAGATCCGTACGCCCATGAACGCCATCATGGGTATGTGCGAGCTAGTGCTAAACGAGGAAGATTTGTCAGAAGAGGTACGCGAGAACTGCAATAACATCCATCTGTCGGGCAGGAATCTTTTGGGAATTATCAATGATTTGCTGGATTTTTCCAAAATAGAATCCGGTAAGATGGATCTTATCTGTGATTCCTATCAGGTGTCCTCCATGCTCAATGATATTATCAATATGGCTATGGCGCGTAAGGGCGACAAGGCGATTGAACTGATGGTGGACTGTGACCCGCGGATTCCTGAACAGTTATATGGAGATGAAATCCGTATCCGCCAGGTCATCATCAACCTGCTGACGAATGCCATCAAATTTACCCATCAGGGCGGCGTGCTCTTTCGTATCCATGCACGCAAAGAAAGTTATGGGGTCAATCTGATTTTTACCATCAAAGACAGCGGGATTGGCATCAAGGAGGAGAATCTTGATAAGATTTTCCAGAGTTTCAGCCAGGTGGACACCAAGAAAAACCGCAGCATAGAGGGTACGGGGCTGGGGCTGGCGATTTCCAAACAGCTTGTGCGTAAAATGGGCGGCGTGCTCCATGTGACCAGCAAATACGGAGAGGGAACGGAATTTACAGTGGTAATTCCGCAAAAAGTTGTGGCAGAAAAACCGATGATTCAAGTCCGGGAGGCAGACAAGCAAGATTGCCTGTGCTATATTCGCATGGATAAATTCAGCCATCCCTTTGTAAAGAAAACATATGCACAATTGATGGAGCATATTGGGGAAAATCTGAAGATACATTACTGTATCTGTTCCACGTTGGAGGAGATGAAAAGGGAGCTTGCTTCAGGGAGGGATTATGGGCATCTGTTTCTGGGCAGGGAGGAATACCAGCAATCCAAGAAGTATTTCGACAGGCTCTCGGAACAGATTCACATTACGGTTGTGCAGGAGCGCATGGACCATGAGGCTTTGGCAAAAAACATGCGCAATGTCTATAAGCCGTTTTATGTGCTCTCCATTGGAAATGTCATCAACAGGGAGAAACTGTCGTTCAATCCTGGCAACAAGCAGACTGCTGGAAAACGGTTTACGGCGCCAGGGGCAAAAATTCTCGTGGTCGATGACAATGCCATGAATCTGAAAGTGGCGTTGGGCTTATTGAAGCCTTACCATATGACCATCATGACGGCGGAAAGCGGTCCTCAGGCGATAGAGATGGTAAAGAGCGGGAATTACCATCTTGTCTTCATGGATCACATGATGCCGGGCATGGACGGCGTGGAAGCTTTGCATGCTATCCGGGCGCTGGAGGGGGATTATTATGAGAAGCTGCCGGTTGTGGCATTGACTGCTAATGCCGTCAGCGGGGCGCGGGAAATGTTTCTGTCAGAGGGATTTCAGGATTTTGTCACCAAACCTATTGAGATGAATGCCATGGAGCGCAGCCTGAGGCAGTGGCTTCCGCAGGAATTAATCTGTAAAGAGCAGGAGGAAGGAGGGAAGCTTTCATGATAGAGGATACCGTAATGGTTACCACAGACTGTGTATGCGATTTGACTGCCGAGCTGCAGGCGCGTTACCAGATTCCTATCATGTACTATTATGTGCAGACGGAGGAAGCGCGGTTCCAGGATACCAGGGAAATGAATTCGGACGACTTGATTGAATATATTGAGAAAGATGGGAAAAGGGCTTATAGCAGCTGTGCGCCGGTGGAAGAATACCAGGAATTTTTTGCCAGGCAGAGGAAGAATACGTCTGCGCCGATTATCCATATCTGCATGGCGCAGTATGTCAGCGATGCCTATAAGACAGCAAAGGAGGCTGCACGTGAGGATGAGGATATCCATGTCGTAGACTCCGGACATTTGTCAGGCGGCATGGCGCTGATGGTGCTTGAAGCTGCCAAAATGGCAAAACGTGGCGCACCGTATGAAGTAATCTTAAAGGAACTCGATTGCATGAAAGAAAAGGTTTCCACCAGTTTTATTGTGGAGTCGGTAGAATGCCTCTACCGCAACGGCAGGATTAGCAAAAATATTGCCAGGCTTTGTGATGTCTTATCCCTGCATCCTATCTTAAAGCTTTCCCGCAGCCATATGAAGCCCGTAGGGCTGTGCATCGGCAGCCAGCGGAAATTTGCGCGTGCCTACCTGCGTTGGGCGTTGAGGCGCAGAGGGGAGATTGTGCCGGACATGGCGTTTCTGATTACAGCAGGCGTGTCTTATGAATACCGGCAATTCCTTTTACAAGAAATAAAACAGCGGATGCCCTGGAAAACCGTTGTGGTAAACAAGGCATCCGCCACCATTTCCTGTAACTGCGGTTCAGGTGCGTTCGGTATTCTGTTTGTGCGCAAGTAGCACCAGGCATGATTTGTCTCAATTTCTTTCGGCTGGCTGAACTGCAACGCTATTTTAATATTTTGCGGAAATTCTTCTTACCTTTCTTGAGCACCATGCCGTCTGCAAATGCGTCTGCGCCGTAAGCAGCCTTGATATCCGTCACCTTTTCCCCATCGACAGAGACGCCGCCTTGTTCTACGGCGCGGCGCGCTTCGGAGCGGGAGGGGGTCAGCCCGGATTTGACCAGAAGGGACAGGATATCGACCGTTCCCTCTGCAAAGTCTTCCTCTGATAAGGTCACGGATGGCATATCAGCGGCGTTTCCGCTGGAAAACAGGGCTTTCGCAGATTCCTGCGCTTTGGCAGCCTCCTCTTCCCCATGCACCAGTTTGGTCAGTTCGTAGGCGAGGATTTCTTTGGCCTGGTTGAGCTGTGCGCCCTCCCAGGAATCCATCTTGTCAATTTCCTCTAAGGGTAAAAATGTCAGCATACGGATGCATTTGAGGACATCTGCATCTGCGACATTGCGCCAGTATTGATAGAAGTCGAAAGGCGAGGTCTTGTTGGGGTCAAGCCAGACAGCGCCGGACTGGGTCTTGCCCATCTTCTTGCCCTCGGAATTCAAAAGCAGCGTAATCGTCATCGCATAAGCGTCTTTGCCGAGCTTGCGGCGGATAAGCTCGGTGCCGCCTAACATATTGCTCCACTGGTCATCGCCGCCGAACTGCATATTGCAGCCATATTTCTGGAACAGGGCATAGAAATCATAGCTCTGCATAATCATATAGTTAAATTCAAGGAAACTCAGCCCCTTTTCCATACGCTGTTTATAACATTCTGCGGTCAGCATCCGGTTTACGGAAAAATGAGGTCCGACTTCGCGCAGGACTTCAATATAATTCAGGTCCATGAGCCAGTCGGCATTGTTGACCATCAATGCTTTTCCCTCAGAAAAGTCAATAAATTTGCTCATCTGTTCTTTGAAGCAGTCGCAGTTGTGCTGAATCGTTTCCGGCGTCATCATCTGGCGCATGTCCGTGCGCCCCGATGGGTCGCCAATCATGCCCGTGCCGCCGCCGATTAGGGCGATAGGCTTGTTGCCCGCCATCTGCAGGCGTTTCATCAGGCACAATGCCATGAAATGCCCGACATGGAGGCTGTCAGCGGTGGGGTCGAAGCCGATATAGAAAGTGGCTTTGCCGTTGTTTATCAATTCTTTAATCTCTTCTTCATCTGTCACCTGGGCAATCAGTCCCCGGGCAACCAGTTCGTCGTATACAGTCATTGTCTTTCCTCCTCGTATTTGAATGAAAATTATAGGTAAAAAAGGGGGATTTGTCAAGGGCAGGTGTATTATTTTTGTTTTTCAGCCGATATATTTGTTTTAAAAATACTGTGTCTGTGGTATGCTTAAGTTATAGAAAAATAAAACATAAACATATAAGGAGGAACACTATGGATTTTTTTGGAAAATTAGGCGAGACAATTACAGAAACAGGAAAGGATGTATCACAGAAAGTAACAGACCTCACAGAAATCACGAAGCTTAAGATGGAGATCCGCAGTAAGGAAGATTCTGTGCGCAGACAGTTTACGGAGATAGGCAAGCAGTATTATGAACTGCATAAGGATGAGGCAGAACCATTGTTTGAGGAGATATCTCTGATCAATGAGAATTTGCGGAGGATTGAAGAACTGAGAGGAGAGGTTGCCGAACGCAAAGGCAAGAAAATCTGTCCGTCATGCGGAGCGTCCAATGATGGCGATGCTTCGTTCTGCAATAAGTGTGGTGCGAAGTGTGAATCTGCTTGTGAAGAGGATGTATACGCGGAGGAGACAGTTGAGGATGTAACAGTGAATCTGCAAAAAGATACTGTAGAGACCGAGGATACGGAGTCATAAGCGGACGAATCTCGGCAGACATATTTATTTAAGGAGAGATATGAGATGAGAGAAAAAAAGGAAATGAGGAGTGGAAAGGAATCTATAGAAAGGAGGCATCCTGTCAGGCAGCAGTTGCTGGCGGTATTTCTTGGCGTGTGCCTGGCAGTGGTATCGGTTCCTTTCTCGCAGATTGGCGGTTCTGTCCGGGCGGCTGGGCTAATCACATCAGATGATGGGAAGACAGACCAAAGGAAGCACAAGAGCAATAATGAGAAGAAAAATATCCGTGAAATAAAGACTTTGGAAGAAGAGACGGAAGTATTATTTATGGAGGAACGGCTGTCTGACACGCCGGCAAAGCCCGGATGTGGGATTATCAGCGAGGATGTGACCTGGGCGACTGTCGGGACGCTGGAGAACGGGGAACTGGTAGTCATGCCAGGAATTACGCTGACGATAACACAGCCTTTGGTCATTAGTGGGAATGTCACCATAAAGGGCGGCGGAACCATTGCCCGGGGAGGTTCTGGCGCAGGGTTTAAAATGAATGGCGGTGGCAATTTGGCGCTGGAAGACATAACGTTGGATGGGTGCTCTTCGGCATTTCCAGAGGCTTCTGTCTCTATGATAACAGCAAACGGCAGGAATACAATAACACTGGGGGGCGGCTGCACGATTAAGAATTGCAGTTCGGTTAGTGATGGAGCGGCAGTTTGTTTTCCTGGTGGCAATGCAGAGAATTCAGATATCACGCTTAACGGTGCGCTGATAGAAAATTGTTCGACTGCTAATTTAGGAGGTGCAATCTGCGCAAACGATAAGCCGTCGAAAAGCGGCATAATTACATTGAATGACGCAACCATAAGGAATTGTTCGGCAGGAACAAACGGCGGCGCCATCCATGCACCGAATATAGATGTGACTATCAATGGCGGATGTTATGAGAATAACAGGACGACAAAGCTTACGGATGGCCTGACAGGGGGAGGGTTTATTTATATCTGCAGGGGAACGCTGACAATCAACGACGGCATATTTACTGGGAATTCATGTGTAAATAAAGGGGGCTGTATCTCCCATTGTGGTCATGGAGATACCAGGACTTACATAAATGGAGGGGCTTTTAGTGGGAACACCTGCAGCAATAAGCAGTATGCGGGCAGCGGTGCAGTCTATAGCTATGCGTCAGAACTGAGAGATACGTCAGTGGTGCTCTCCGGGAATGCAAAATTTGGTGACAATGCCGGTAATTCCGGCACGGATGGCATTTATCTGGATGCTAAAGCTGAAACGATGCGCAAAATCCAGATTAGCGGTCCGCTTAACTATCCGGTGAAAATTTTCCTGAAACCGAAAGAAGGGGACGTGGTTGCAGAAGGGGTCAGCCAGTATCAGTTATTAAAGAGAGATATGAAGAAAATCTCCCTTGTGGACGTCTCAGATTCAGGCAAGGCCTGGTACGCAGTGCTGGACGAGAATACAAACCAGATACACACCTCAGAGACGGCTCCTACAGCCGCCTATTATGTATATTATATCAAAAACGGTGCGCAGGGAATCGTGTCTGGGGATGACGCAGGGTATGACATGGGAGCTACAGTAACCGTAAAATCAGCTGAGGGACTGTCATATGAAGGACGGCGTTTTGTCGGCTGGAATACTAAGGCGGATGGAAGCGGCACAATGTATCAGGCAAATGATACTTTCACCTTGGAGGGTGACACGAACCTGTATGCCATTTTCAAGGAAGATTTTGCTGCCGATTTCTATTCAGGAACTGCGGGACATAAGGAAACGGTTGAGGCAGATATGGACTGGGAGGCGGCTGTCGGCACAGTTATGACGCCGGAGCTGCTGCCGATGGATGGTGGATTTTCCGCTGTTGGCTGGAGCGGGAGCCACCAAGGGTTTGACAAGCAACTGGAGGCAGGGATTTCACTCACCTTGACAGGGAATGCGACTTATTATGGCGTGTATGAGAAAGAGGTTACACTGTCCTATCATGCCGATGCCGCCGAAACCTGCCCGGAAAGCGAGAGCAAAACCTGCCGTGCCAACGTGGGTGAGGATATAGTCCGTGACATACCTGAATTTACGGTGGCAGGGGGAGCGACCAAAATGGGTGGAACGTTCCTCGGCTGGAATACACAAGAGGATGGGGACGGCACAATGTACCAGGAAGGAGAGGTGCTGGAGCTGGACCAGGATGAGGAACTATATGCCATTTTTGAGGATAAGCCGGCGTTTTATGCGGATTTCTATTCCGGCAGCGCAGGAGAGAAAGAGCGGGAAATGGCATTTCTGGAAGAAGGGGCAGTGAGCGGTACGGTTATAGTGCCAGAGCT
>CANOHX010000045.1 GCA_947565885.1 uncultured Lachnospiraceae bacterium | reverse complement strand
TCGCTAAATCCAAAATAAAAACACTCCTATCTGAATATTGGTACATTCTATTCAGCATAGGAGTGTTTTATTCCGTTTGGCTTAACACAATTTCATTCTTACATCCCTCGTGAGAACGTCTGCGTAACTGAAAGAGAGAAGCTGCGACGGCTTTTTCTCATTCTCATCATCCACCAAAATGGTGAACACAGAAGGATACGCCCCCTGAATGACGCCTTCTTGGATGTCAATCCTGTTACGCCCTCTGTCTAACTGTATCATAACTCTATTTCCCAATTGTCCCGACACTGACGCGCGGACTTTATCGATATCTGCCTGTTGTACTGCCACTCATTCCACCTCATTTCACTAACCGGGAAGGCTTTGTAAATTTCCCATGACAATTTCGTAGCTTTATTCAGTATATCACTGTGTTAAAGTTTTGTCAAAAAGAAATCTTTACGCCTTTGCCCTGCCCCTTGGATTTCAGCAGCTTCTTATAAGCTTTGAGCTTGCGTTTCGGGCACTTGATGACCGCCTTTTTATGGATGGATTTAAGTGCGTTTTTGCCGACAGATTTTAGCTTTGTGCTCTTTATCGTTATTTTTTTCAGTTTCTTGCAGTTACAAAAGGCTTTTGCGCCAATGCTGTCGACATTCTTTCCTATTATAATGCTCGCAGCTTTCGGGCAGCCCAGCAACGCTGCATTGCCCACTGCCGTCACCTTGAAATCCTTACCGTTAATCTTCACGGTGGCGGGCACATTGATTTTCTTAAGCTTTTTTCGGATGGCTTTGCTCTTTACCCCGGTAAGCGTAACCGTCCCCTTGCCGTCCGTCCTGGCATCGGTAACCTGATACTTAAAATCCCCTGCCGTGTAAATCTTATTTTTCTCAATCTCCGGAGTATTGGGCGTCTCCGGCTTCTTATCCTCTTCCTGATTCTTGTCCCCTCCTGGATTCTGATCCCCACCTGGATTCTTGTCTCCTCCTGGATTTTTGTCTCCTCCTGGATCCTTGTCTCCTTCCTGTTTCTTCTCTTCCTCCTGCCTCTTGTATTCTGCCTCTGCATCCGTGAGGATTTTTACAATATCCTTCGGTACCAGAGCTTTCTGTTCCTCCGTCAGCGCATCGTAGACTGCCCTCGCTTCCGCAATCTTCCCCTGGCAGTCAGGTGTCAGTTCCACTTTGCCGATATTTTTTATCTTATCAATGGCGGAGCCGGTATTGCCGATTGCCTTGACAACCCCATCAAAGGCAGGTTTCCTGCTCAAATCATCGCGAAACAGCAGGCACTGCTCTCCGGGACGCCAGGACAGGCCGTCAGTCAGCCCCCAGAATGTTACGCTGGTGATGTTTGCCCCTGCGTTTTTCTCCTTTAACAAGGCTTCCATAAATTCCTGGAAATAAATCCCCTGGGACTCTTGCGTATCGCCCTCGGCAATCCCGATATCAAGTTCCGTCACATGAATCTGCAGCCCCAGCTCGTCCCGGAACTTGCGTACCGTCGTCATGTAGCCGGAATCGCCTTCCAAAGGCCGTGTAGTGTCGAAATGGCTCTGCATCCCCACGCCGTCAATATTCCCGGCTTCTTTGATGGGCTTTAACAAGTTTACAATCCCCTGCCGCTTGGCAGGAAAATATTCATTATAGTCATTATAAAACAGCTTGATATGCTCTGCCTCATACTCTTTGGTGTATTTCCTGGCAAAGGCAAACGCTTTCTGCACGAAATCTTCCCCGATGGTCTGGTACCACAGGCTGTCTTCCTGCCGCATGGGCGCCGCACCCTCGCCAAAGTAGTCTGCCACGGCTTCGTTCACCACATCCCAGGCGTAGATGACGCCGGGATAATTTGTCTCTGTCCAGGCAATGACCTCTTTGATATAATTTTCCATGCGCTTGAGCATCAGCTCCCGGCCTGCCCGCTTGCCAGAAACGTCGTAATCTTCATAGAAAAACCAATCCGGCGTCTGGGAGTGCCAGACCAGAGTGTGGCCGCGAACCGCCATTCCATTTTGTTTGGCATATTCCATACCAGTTTTGTAAGAATTAAAATTAAGCGCCACATGTTCCCTGTATTCGTCCAGATTATTTTTGCTCGCCGCCTGATCCATGATGTAGGCGGGCTTCATCTCATTTTCCATCGTCATGCTGCTGCACTGCTGCTGGAACAGCCGGCAATACTCCGGCGTATTCAACACCGCATCCGGCACGGCAAGACCAATGAGGAACTGGTCTTTGTATAATTCTTTCAACGAGGGATAGCTGCTGGTATCGCAAAACGGAATCATGGCTGCTATGACATCGTCCACATAGATGTCCATCAGGTCTTCCTGCTCTACCGGATTCTGCACATATGGCGTCTCAAAATACAACGTAGCCGCAGACAAATCAACGCCGTTGGGGACAGCCAGACTGCCCGCAAGTTTCCCCCATTCCCCGCGCGCAAGTTCCTTGCTTGCCAATGTATAATATTTACCGCCGCAGGACAGGGTAATCTGTATTTTCTTTTTCTCCGGTCCTGACACATACCTCACGTATGCGGAAACATCCAGATAGTAACCTTTTTCCAGCGAATTTCCTATTTCCAGCTTAGCCCCGGCGGAGGTACTCTTCCTGCCGGAAATCTTCATACAGCAGCTGCCGCTTTGGGGATTGTCCGTTTCCACGGAAACGACCGCGCCTTCCTTGGACGACCATCCGCCAACCGTCCCCGCCTCAAATCCTTCCTCACACAGCACCTTCTTCGCAGCAGACGCCTCCTGAGAAACTGCCTCTTCTGCCATGCCAAGCGGAACAGCAGCCTCTGCCACGCTCCCTCCAATTCCTTGGAAGAACAAACAGCCAGCGAGAACCCATGCTGCGGTTCCTTTCAATAACCTGTTCTTTTTTCTTCTCATACCTTATCCTTTCCCAAATCGCTTTCTGCGCTTTGCCCTTCCATTCTTATATCATAACAAATATCAATTGAAATTGCACGTTTTTTTTGCAATTTTTTATAAACAAATGGGAATTTTCCTTGCCGTTATTGGGAATATGTGCTAAACTTGATGTACAGTTTATAAATGAATGGAAAGGAGCAAAACTATGAGAAAAGCAATTACGGGCGCCTTGGCGGCTGTCCTGTCATTGTCGCTTTTGGCTACCAGCGTACCGGTTGCCAACGCGGCTGGTACAGACAGTGCCAAGGCTGCGGGGGAGGAAATCACGCTCCCCAAGAGCAAGGGGAATCCGATAAGTGGATTTGACAAAGACGGAAACATTATTTATGCAGGGGACCCCGGCGTCTTAGTGGACGGCGACACAGTCTACCTCTATCTGGGACATGACAATACCCAGGGTGGAGGAACATACGAAATGCCAGACTGGTTCTGTTATTCCACGAAAGACATGGAGAATTGGGAATATCACGGCGTCGTTGCCTCCGCTGACACAAATCATATCACATGGGCCGGCGGCAACGAGGCCTGGGCGGGTCAGGTCATGAAGCACCGCGACCCTGAGATGGACAAGGATTATTATTATTTCTACTACTGCTCGAACGGCGTGAAACATATCGGCGTCGCCGTTGCCGACACCCCACTGGGATGGTCTGACGCAGACGCTAAAGCAGATTACTGCGAAGCAAAAGGCATCAAAAATAATAATTCAGATTTATACTTTGTAGACATCGGCGTACCCCTTGTGCAGAACAACGTCACTTGGCCGTTTGGACATAACCATGACGACATCGACCCCACCGCCTGGGTAGAAATCGGCAAGGACGGCAAAGAGCACCGCTACCTCGCCTGGGGCAATACGTTCTGCTTTATCGCAGAGCTGAACGAAGACATGATCAGTATTACGGATAAGGATGACAATGGGCTGATTACGATGAAGACCACGCGCAGCCTCTTGGCCCATGATAAGAATGCAGTGGCTGTAAAATATGCGAAAGGTTCCGTTACCAGCCAGGTAATCGACAAAGAATATGGCTACCCGGAGGCTGTGACTTACAAGGATATTCAGGGAGAGTCGCATACCATTGAAAACGGGGCGCAGTTCCCGGAGGGAGATATTATCTGTTCCAGGTTCCGTACATATAATGAGTACGATTACGAAGGCGACACGCCCTATACGGAGTACGGCGTTGCCAACGACAATGACGGCGGAAGCATGAAAGGGCTATTAGAATGTGATGACGATTATATGTTGAACGGCTTATATACCTGGATGAAAAAAGACGGTGAGATGGTTCCCAACTACCATTTCTTTACCGAAGCTCCGTTCCTTTACCGCCGCCAGGACGCAAACGGCAAGCCATACGGCAAATATTATCTCTTCTTCGCCGTAGACTTTATGGAACAGCTTGCCTACGCAACCTGTGATGATTTAAATGAGGCAGACTGGGAATTTCAGGATGTGCTGCTGGATTGGAACCCCACCGGCAACACACGTCATCCATCTGTATTTGACTTCAAAGGCAAAACATACTTAATCGACCACAATGGCAGCCTCCCCTGGGGCTTTGGTCAGCGCCGCGTGGCTTATGTTGAAGAACTCAACTTTGATGAGAATGGGCTTGTCCTGCCAATTCAGGATACCGCAACCGGACTGACCGGCACGACAAGCTGGATTACCGATACTTCCGGCAATAACATTACCCACGAGAATTTTCTGACCACCAGGTATGAAACAGATTATCCTTATACTCCTGGCAAAAATAACACCAAGAAAATAGGCATGAAAGCAACCGAAAACGAGGGTGATTCCAAATGGGAGATTGTCGCTGGCAAGGCGGACCCAACCAACGATTCCTATGTATCCATTGAATCGTGGAACCGTCCAGGACTCTATCTGCGGGTTTCCGGCACCGACGTAGTCCTGGCGCAGCATGCTACTGATGGCAACACCTTATCTACCGATACCAGCGTGGGCGAAGCAATGACCTTTAAGACCGTAGCAGGATTGAACGGCACCGAAGACACCGTATCCTTTGAGAGCGTGGCAACGTCTGGCATGTACCTGACAAGCAAAGACGACGACTTAGCGCTCACCGACGGCACAGATGCGGATGCCTGTACATTTACAGTAACCAGCAGGAACGCTTTGAAATCCATCACTGCGGAAAAGACGAAAACCATGTACAAGAAAGGCGAAACGCTGGATACTTCCGACATTACAGTTACCGCAACCCGCCAGGGAGGCGTTACGGAAGCGGTAACAGACTTTACCGTCAACACGCAAGGCATTGACATGAACACGGCCGGCACAAAGGCTCTTACAATTACCTACCAGGAAGATAACTTTATCCGCCAGGCGACAGTGGACATTATTGTACCTGAAATCATCTTGCCAGCCACCCTGTCCCTGAAAACTGGCAGCAGCCAGAAATTGAGCGCAACGGTGAACCCTGCCAATTTAACGCTCGAGTGGTCTACCAGCAACGCGAACATTGCCAAGGTCGATCAGAACGGCAACGTCACCGGCGTGGCAGACGGCACGGCAACCATCACCGCCAAGGCGGGCGAGGCTTCCGCTAGCTGCACCGTAACGGTCACAACGGATACTTCTTCTACAGACCAAAACTTGAGCTTGAGCCTGAGCCCGACAAAACTGAGCATGAAGCCAGGCGAGAAAAAGACGCTGAACGCAACGGTATCTCCCGCTTCCAACCAGGCAGTCTCCTGGACTACAAGCAACAAGAACGTCGCCACCGTCAAGAACGGCACTGTGACAGCTAAAAAACCGGGAACCGCCACGATAACGGCAACGGTAGGCAACGCAAAAGCGACCTGTACCGTGACCGTCAAGAAAGTAAAAGCAAAGAGCGTCAAGCTGAATAAGAAGAAGATAACCATAAAGCGCGGCAAATCCGTCAAACTGAATGCAACGATGAAGCCAAAGAACGCCACCGACACGCTTTCCTGGAAGACTTCTAACAAGAAAGTTGCCACTGTGAAAAAGGGCAAAGTAACTGGCAAATCTGTTGGCAAAGCTAAAATCACCGTCAAAACGTCCGGCGGCAAAAAGGCCGTCTGCAACGTAACGGTAAAATAACCTTAGAGAAAAACTGAGCAAATCCGTTTTTCCCCCAAAATACCGGAAAGCAGAAAAATGCTTTTCGGTATTTTTTCTCTTTACAAACGAACAAATGTTTGTTATACTGTGCCTAAGAGGTGTTTCAAATGTCAGAACGGTTAATCTTTCACATAGATGTCAATTCCGCCTACCTGTCGTGGTCAGCCACAGAGCTGTTAAAACAGGGGGCAAAGCGCGACCTGAGGGCAGTCCCCTCCATTATCGGCGGCGATAGGGCAAGCCGCCATGGCGTTGTGCTTGCCAAATCAATCCCGGCAAAAGCATACGGCATTGTCACCGGAGAGCCGGTGGCGCATGCACTGCAGAAATGCCCGAGCCTCCTCTTAGAACCGCCGAACCACAGGCTCTACCGCCAGTACAGCCAGCGCCTGATGGAATTATTGAAAGATTTCTGCCCCCTGATTGAACAGGTGAGCATTGATGAGTGTTATATGGATTTCACGGAATATGGGAGCAGCTACGATAGCCCGACGGCTGCTGCTGCCCAAATCAAAGATACGATAAAGAACACGTTAGGATTTACGGTAAATATCGGCATCTCCTCCAACAAGCTGCTGGCAAAGATGGCATCCGACTTCCAGAAGCCGGACAGGATACACACTTTATTCCCGGAGGAAATTCCTGCAAAAATGTGGCAGCTGCCCGTGCGGGAACTCTTCATGGTTGGCAAGTCTTCCGCTGCCACGCTGGAGAAGTTAGAGATACTCACCATCGGCGATTTGGCACACGCCAATCCTCGAATTTTAGAGAGCCATCTGAAAAAACACGGACGCTTAATCTGGGAATTTGCCAATGGCATTGATAACTCCCCGGTCCAGACCGAGGACAGCGAACTTAAAGGAGTTGGCAACCGCACAACGCTCACGCGGGACGCCGAGACCTCCGAGGAAGCCAAGCGCACGCTGCGCGCCCTGTGCGGCCAGGTTGCCGCCCGCCTACAGAACTATGGGCAGTATGCCGGCATGGTCAGCACGGAAATCCGCTACGCTTCTTTTACCGAAGTATCCCATCAGCGCAAGCTTGCCACGGCTACCGCCGATGCTGATGCCCTCTACCGTCAGGCAAGCCTCCTGTTTGACGAACTCTGGGACGGCGCGCCCATCCGTCTGCTCGGCGTGCGCACCTCCAAGCTCACGGATACGCCGGAGCCGGTGCAGATGAGTCTTTTCGACTACACTGCAAACTGGCTGTTATAAAGTTCAGAGTAGAACCCGCCCTGTTCCAGCAGTTCCTGATGATTTCCCTGTTCTAAGATATGACCGTCTTTCATGACCAGTATGACATCGGCTTCCTGAATGGTGGACAGCCGGTGCGCCACGATAAAGCTGGTGCGCCCCTCCATCATCCTTGCAAAGGCGCTCTGTATTTTCATCTCCGTCCTGGTATCAATGGAAGAGGTCGCCTCATCGAGAATGAGCATCGGCGGCAGACAGAGCATGACACGGGCAATGCAGAGAAGCTGCTTCTGCCCGACAGAGAGGCTTCCGCCCTCCTCGCCAATCACGGTGTCATATCCCTTGGGCAGACGCTTGATAAAACTGTGGGCGTGCGCCGCTTTTGCTGCCGTAAGGATTTCCTCTTCCGTGGCGTCCGGTTTGCCCATCGCCAGATTCTCGCGGATAGTCCCCGCTTTCAGCCAGGTCTCCTGCAGCACCATGCCGTAACTCTCCCGCAGGCTCTTCCTCGTAACCTCGCGGATATCCTCGCCCTCCACCTGGATGCTCCCGCTGTCCACATCATAAAAACGCATCAGAAGGTTGATAATCGTCGTCTTGCCACAGCCAGTCGGTCCCACAATCGCCACCCGCTGCCCCGGCTTTACCTTGAGGTTGAAATCTTCAATCAATTTCTTGTCTGGGGAATACGAGAAATATACGTGCTGCAAATCCACATTTCCTTTCACATCTGCCAGCGTCCGGGCATTCTCCGGCTCCGGCTTCTGCGGCTCTTCGTCAATCAGCGCAAAGATGCGCCCCGCACAGGCGAGGGCATTCTGCAATTCCGTCACCACGCCGGAAATCTCGTTAAACGGCTTTGTGTACTGGTTGGCATAGCTGAGGAAACAGGAAAGCTGCCCCACCGTGAGCACGCCGCGTCCAGACATGGCGAGAAACGCTCCCACCAGCGCAACGCCAGTATATACCAAGCTGTTGACAAAACGCGTACTTGGGTTTGTCAGCGAAGAAAAAAAGGTAGCCCGCAGCGATGCCGTCTCCAGCCGCTCGTTTATCTCGTCAAACCGCTCCAATACATCCTCCTCTTTGGAAAATGCCTGCACTACTTTCTGGTTCTCAATCATTTCATTTATCAGGGAAGTCTGTTCGCCGCGGGTCGTAGACTGCAGCATGAACATGGAAAATGTACGGCGGGCAATAAAACTTGCCACAAACAGGGACACCGGTGTTACCAGCACGACCACCAGCGTTATCTTGACGTTGATGCTCAGCATAAACAGCAGCGTTCCCAGAATCGTTATCACCCCGGTAAACAATTGGGAAAATCCCATCAGCAGGCCATCGGCAAACTGGTCGACGTCGGCAATCACACGGCTGACCAGTTCTCCATGGGAATGGGCGTCGATAAATTTCAGGGGCAGGATTTCTATTTTGGCAAATGCTTCCCGGCGCACATCCTGCACCACCTCATAAGTTATCTTATTATTGCAGACATTCATCAGCCATTGCGCAGCCGCCGTCAGCACAAGGATGACGCCCATCTTCGCCAATAATTCCATAATCACCGGGAACTCCACCTGCCCAGGTCCTAAGATATGGTCGATGACCTCTCCGGTCAGCACCGGGAAATAAAGCGTGGACGCCACGGTCACCACAGCAAACAGCAGGGACATAATCAGATAGACCCGGTAAGATTTGATGTATGTTAAGACTTTTTTTAATGTTTCCATTTGACCTTTCTTCTTCATGACTTACCTCCGCTTTTATACTGGGAGCTGAGCATTCATACTGTCACTCTTTTTATACTGGGAGCTGAGCATTCATACTGTCACTCTTTTTATACTGGGAATCGTATATTTCTTTGTAAACATCGCAGCTTTTCAGCAACTGCTCATGCGTGCCCATCCCTACTATCTCCCCATCGTCCAGGACAATAATCTTATCCGCATGTTGGATGGAGGAGGTACGCTGTGATACGATAAATACGGTAGGCTTCCCCTCCATCTGACGGATTGCCCCCCGCAGCCGGGCATCGGTAGCGTAATCCAGCGCAGAAGCGCTGTCGTCTAAAATCAGAATCTGCGGCTTGCGCACCAGTGCGCGGGCTATGGTCAGGCGCTGCCGCTGTCCGCCGGAGAAATTCTTCCCTCCCTGCTCCACAGCCGCATCGAGTTTTCCGTCTTTGCCCTCCACGACCTCTTTCGCCTGTGCCGTCTCCAATGCCTGATAAATTTCCTCGTCCGTGGCATCCGCCTTGCCCCAGCAAAGGTTCTCACGGATAGTCCCCTGAAACAGCACAGCCTTTTGCATGACAATGCCAACCTTCTGCCGCAATTCCTCCAAGGAGTATTCCTTGACATTTTTCCCATCAACTGCTACCTCTCCCCTTGTCGCATCGTAAAACCGCGGAATCAGATGTACCAGGGACGTTTTTCCAGAACCAGTGCCGCCAATCACGCCCACCGTCTCGCCTTTTTTCACGGAAAAATCGATGTCCGACAAACTCTCCGCGCCAGCTTCCCGGTATGTCAGCCCAACCCCGGAAAAGCGCACCATGATATCGCTCTCTGGTTTATCGCTATCTCCCTCCTGGAACGGATGGGAAGACCTTCCCTCTGCCATACGCTGCCCGTCATCTTCTCTGCCATACGCTGCAGGAGATTCTGCCGGCATTGTGCTCTCCATCTGTAAGATAAAAGACACGCGATTGCCACAGGCGACCGCCTTGGTGATTGTAATAATCAGGTTGGCAAGTTTTATCAGCTCCACCAAAATCTGCGACATATAATTGACCAACGCCACCACTTCACCCTGGGTCAGTCTGCCCATATCCACCTGTACCGCCCCGGTATAGAGCAAAACAATGGTTGCAGCATTGATAATCACATAGGTGACCGGATTCAGGAAAGCGCTGATTTTGCCGACATGCGTCTGCATAAACGTCAAATGCTCCAGCCCTTCCTCAAAACGGCTCTTCTCTTCCTCCTCCTTGTGAAAAGCGCGGATTACCCTGGCGCCAGTCAGATTTTCCCGCGTAATGCCCAGCACCCGGTCCAGCCGCTCCTGCACTTTGCGGTACAGCGGGATGCTGACTGCCATCACGCCAAACACCACCAGGGAAAGCAGGGGAATCGTCACCACAAAAATCATTGCCGCCCTGACGTCAATCGTAAACGCCATTACCATCGCTCCCAGCACAATGAACGGAGAGCGCAGGAACAGGCGCAGTACCATGTTTACGCCGGACTGCACCTGGTTGATATCGCTTGTCATGCGGGTAATCAGGGTAGCTGTCCCTGCCTTATCAATCTCCGAAAACGAAAATCCCTGAATATGCGCAAACAATGCGTGACGGACTTTCGTGCCGAACCCCGCCGCGGCTTTCGCCGCAAAATACTGTGCCGTCACAGAACTCACCAGTCCGAGGAGCCCCAAGGCTACCATGAGCAGACACATGCGCGCAATATAGCCGCCATCCCCATTGGCAATTCCCACATCGATAATCGCCGACACCACCAAGGGTACGATAAGCTCAAACGACGCCTCCAACATCTTAAACAATGGCGCCAATATGCATTCTTTTTTATAGCCATTTAAGAAAATAAGTAATTTTTTCATAAGAGGATTCCTTTGCTTTGTTTATGTATCATGAACAATAAGTAATCTTGACATTCATTAAAATATATTTTCTGTCTATTCTTCTTTCCTATTCATATTTTGTCCATCCGCTTGTATAGCCTTTTTTAAATGCCGAATTAATATCGCGGAAAGTATGCCAATCAGAACGCCCGCAATTGTACCAGACAAAACGAGCACTGGCAGATAATACAATAGGCTGGTGGTCTCCACCACAAAAACTGCCACCAGGATCTGCCCAACATTATGGAAAACGCCACCGAGAATGCTGACGCCTGTGACAGAGAACAGATTCCCCCTCTTAGCAATAATCATTATAACAAGACTTAACATTCCTCCCGCCAGGCTGTAAACCATGCTTGCCGGGTTCCCGAACGTCAGGCCTACAAGCAGGATCCGCACTACTGACAGGGTACAGGCCCAGCGCACATTGATTGTATACAACGCCACAATCACCACCAGATTTGCCAGCCCCAGCTTAACGCCAGGCACGCCCAGATTAATAGGCAGCAGGAACTCAATATAAGAAAATACAAACGCCAATGCTGTGAGCATCCCCATATAAGCCGTTTTCTTTGCCATAAATGTCCTCCCATGCTCCATTTCCCGGAACCGCTTTCGCCTTTATCGCTGCCCGATTTCCCCTGTTTATCAATTTTTCCTGCCATACTGATTTCTGCTGCCTTCTTATCTTGTGCCCGCATCGACGCCCGATTCTTCACCGTTCTCAATCTCCACCACCATTTTGTTGGGCAGACAGACCAGACTCTCCCCCTGCCCAGAGACCGGGCGGTGTCTGACGCATATCTTATCCGGGCAGGAGGCTTGCGTAATCTCTGCTTTCCCACCTTGAATCTGCAGGATATTGTAACTGCCATCATCCTGGCAAAGTTCCACGGTGATATCTTCCGACAGCGGATACCTTCCCTGCTCCTCGCCATCCAGAAAGACCACCGCCTGAGGTTCCCTGGTACTGATATGGGAATACCATGATATTCCCGCAAATGCAGCAAACGCTGCCACAACCAGCGCTGCCAGCAAAATAACATCATTTTTCTTCATTGACTTTAAATCCGCCAGAGCTGCGAACCTGACCATCCTTTCCTACCCACATGGCTTCCACGTCTTCCAATTCTTCCACCAAGGACAGCCCTGCTTCATAATCCATATTAAAGAGGGCGGTGGAAATGGCATCGGCAACGCCGGAATCCTGGGCGCGCACTGTCACAGAGGAAAAATACTGGGGCGGCATGTTCGTATCCGGGTCTATGATATGGCAGTAACGCTCCCCCTCCACCTCGTAATACCGCTGGTAATCTCCGCTGGTAACCAGGCAGCCATCGCCAAGCTCTGCCGTTGCAATATATGCTTCGCCGCTGTCAGGGCGCGGATTTTCCACGCCCACCACCCAGGGCGTCCCATCCGCTTTCCCACCTACGGCGCAGACATTCCCGCCCACGGAAACCAGCGCGTGTTCCATGCCGATTTCCCTGGCATATTCCGCCAGCCTCTGCACCGCATAGCCTTTACCGATACTGCCCACATCCAAGGACATTTCCCCATCTTTAAGAAAAACTGTCGATGATTTCCCATCCACGACT
This sequence comes from uncultured Lachnospiraceae bacterium, assembly GCA_947565885.1. Classification (GTDB taxonomy): domain Bacteria; phylum Bacillota; class Clostridia; order Lachnospirales; family Lachnospiraceae; genus Petralouisia. The sequence goes on along the minus strand of CANOHX010000045.1, from coordinate 4,352 downwards.
AAATCGCCCATATCCGTATGCATTGCGCGTTTGGCAAGTTCTTCTCCTGAGGGAATCCGGGCCTGCTCCGGATTGCGCAGCCCCTCCTCACGGCAATCGTGCCAGAGGGAAAGCACGCTGCCATAAGCAATGTGTACCGCCCCATTCGTCCTGCCATACATTTCCTGCCCCATTTCCAGCAATTGAATGATTTCCCCATCGACTTTCACAGCCCGCACTCCGGCAGCATCGTTTATCGTCTTAATATTATGGATGCCGTCATAGCTATGGTAGATATCAAAAAGCTGATGGTAATAGGTAAGCTTTTCCTGCAGCAATTTAAGTTTCTCAGAGAAATCTTCCTGGCTTTGCGCATATCCGGTAATTGTAGTCACGGTATCGAAACAGTCAAAAAATTGCCCCTCATACCGCTGCGGTTTCTGGTTATAATTTTTTATACAGGCAATCCCTGCCAGAACGAGAACAGTCGCCGCAAGGATTCCTGCCTGGCGCAACTTTTTCATGTATTTTCCTCTCTCTATTCATGGAAGCATAATAAGGAGGGCATGGAAACGATATTTCTCCGTCTTCCATACCCTCTCCTTTTATATCTCGAAAGTCAATATTCCTATGCTTTGACAGCATTTTCCGCCTTATCTACTCTTCTCCTTCTGCAGCCTCCCCTGCATCTGCCCCATCGGCAGCGTTTTCCGCTTCAGAACCATCTTCCGTCCCATCGGCAGCGTTTTCCGCTTCAGAATCATCTTCCTTCCCATCGGCAGCGCCCTCTGTCTCAGAACCATCTTCCGCTCCATCGGCAGCATCTGCTCCATCGGCTGCTTCCTCCGTCTGCGTAGCCTTGATGGAGAACAATTCGTCAAACTTAACCTTTTCCCACTCTTCTTCGTTCAGCTCATACTTGACATTTTCCTTATAGCCATCCAAAACCTCTGTGTAATGGTCGTTCTTACGGTCAGTGACGATTGATTTCTTCTTATTTTCAGTGGCTTCCTTATCAAAAACGCTCTCCATGCGTACGACATAATAATTCTCATCGGTAACGATTACTTTACTGATTTTACCCTCTTTGAGCTTCTTTGCCGCTTCAATCACCGCATCGTCCAAGGTATAGCTCTCATCGTTATCGCCAAAAGTAGCTTCCGATGCTGTATATCCCGCATTCTCTGCAGCTGTTTTGAAATCGTCTGCCGCCGCTGCCCGGAAAGCTTCTACTTCTTTCTTAATGTTCTCTTTCTCCTCATCGGTATAATCTACGGTCTCGCCATTTTCATCGGTTTTCGACTTGCAGCTTACCTGTACATAGCTGATCTTCTTTTGTGCCGCTTCCTCATCCGTCACATTTGTATCGACTTCGGCATCCATTGCAGTGCGCATCTTGGACTGAATCGTGGACAGGCGGAGCATCTCTTTTACATACTCTTTCGTTGCCCCCAACTGCTTAATCGCTTTTTTCGAATTATCATTCATAAAAGCCTCTGCAGCCTCATCCATCTTTGCCAGTTCCTCTTCTGTGATTTCCACTTTATAATCCGCCATATGCTTTTCCAGCACATAGAAATCCTCAATATTCTCCGACACGCTGTTCTTGACGGAAGTCTCCGTATCCGTGCCCTCGCCGAACAAATCCTGGCTCCAGATATCCTGGTCACCAAACATAGAAGAAAACTGCCCATCATAAATCGCCTGTTGGTATCTCGCCATAAAATTCATAAATCCAAGGGTAATCTCTTCACCGTCCAGCGTTGCGCCAACACTCGCTGCATCAATACTATTGCCGCATCCAGTCAATGCGGACACTCCCAATACCGCTGCCATAAGCAGCGGCAGTAATCTTCTTGCTTTCATATTATCCTCCTGTGCATTCCTGCCGGGTTTCCCGGCGCATTTAATAGTATTATAGTTCTTTTTTTTCGTGCTAGCAACTGTTTTTCTCGGAATTCACACTTTTTTCACTTGCACACCAATGGTTACATATACAGAATTATTTGCATTTGTAATTATGCTTTGCGCTGTTATAACTCTTGTCATTAACATCACACGCAAAAAAGCAGCGCCCTCGGTCTGGTTAACTAAGGCGCTACTTCATGTAGAATCATATTTGCCAGCGGCTAGGTGTACGCTAGTCATTGACTCTCTTGTTAAATGTATTGTATCTTATTTTGTTGAACAATGCAACGACATAATTTAAAATTTATCATTTCCCTTCTTCTTTCTCATCTACCAGAAGTTCTTTCGTATCATCCAGTATCATCTCCACCTGCTCTAAAACCCCCAAGGATTTGTGCCTGGTATTATTGTCTTTGGCATACTCAAAATATGGCGTCTTCATATCCCGCACAAATTTGAGGGCGCCCTCATATTTCTCTGCCATCTGCATGATATTTGCCGGGTTAATCTTCGCCTGATAATAAAATACAAATTTAATTTTTTCTCCTAACTCTTTAATCTCAGTATAATAACAATTATGGGCTTTCGCTCTCAGTTGGGCGATTGCCAGAAGGTTCTCCACGGATTTCGGCGGCTCGCCAAAACGGTCAATCAGTTCCTCCAGCATCTCTTCGCTCTCTTCTCGGTCCGCAATGACGGCAATCCGTTTGTAAACGTCCAGTTTCTGGAATTCATTGGGGATATACGTCGGCGGGATAAACGCATCTACATTCAGTTCCAATGTCGTCTCAAACTGTTCCGCAGCTTTCTCCCCTTTCAGGTCTTTCACCGCCTCATTGAGCATCTTGCAGTAGAGGTCATAGCCCACCGCTTCCATATGCCCATGCTGCCTTGCCCCCAGCAGATTCCCTGCCCCACGGATTTCCAAATCCCGCATGGCAATCTTAAAACCGCTGCCCAGCTCCGTAAATTCCCGAATTGCCGACAGCCGCTTCTCCGCCACTTCTTTCAGCATCTTATTCCTGCGGTACATCAGGAACGCATACGCCGTGCGGTTGGAACGCCCGACCCTGCCACGAAGCTGGTAGAGCTGGGACAGCCCCATATTGTCAGCGTCATGGATAATCATTGTGTTTACATTGGAAATGTCAAGCCCGGTCTCAATGATGGTGGTGCTCACCAACACGTCAATCTCCCCATTGATAAACTGATACATGATATTCTCCAGTTCCCGCTCCTTCATCTGCCCATGGGCAAACGCCACATTTGCCTCCGGCACGAGTTCTGCAATCTTGGAGGTAACTTCCACAATCTGGTTGACACGGTTAAACACATAGAAAACCTGTCCGCCCCGGGCAAGCTCGCGGTTCACCGCCTCACGCACAATCTCCTCATTATACTCCATCACATAAGTCTGGATAGGCAGCCGGTCCATCGGCGGCTCCTCCAGGACACTCATATCGCGGATGCCAATCAGGCTCATATGCAAGGTCCTGGGAATCGGCGTTGCCGTCAGCGTCAGCACGTCCACATCTTTTTTCATCTGCTTAATCTTCTCTTTATGCGCCACGCCAAACCTCTGCTCCTCATCTATAATGAGCAGCCCTAAATCCTTGAATTCCACATCTTTCGACAAAATACGGTGCGTGCCAATGACAATGTCCGCCATGCCGCGCTTTAAATCCGCCACCGTCTGCTTCATCTGGGCGTTGGTGCAGAAGCGGCACATCAGATGCACACTCACCGGAAAATCTTTCATCCGCTGGGCAAATGTATTATAGTGCTGCTGCGCCAAAATTGTCGTTGGCACAAGATACGCCACCTGTTTGCCTTCCTGCACCGCCTTAAAAGCGGCGCGGATGGCAATTTCCGTCTTGCCATAGCCAACATCCCCGCAGATAAGCCGGTCCATAATTTTCGCACTCTCCATGTCTCGCTTTGTTGCCTCGATTGCCAGCGTCTGGTCTTCGGTCTCCTCAAAGGGAAATAATTCTTCAAACTCTTTCTGCCATACGGTATCCGGTCCATAGACAAACCCTTCCGTCTGCTGCCTTGCTGCATAAAGTTCCACCAGTTCCTTGGCAATCTCATTAACCGCGCCACGCACGCGGCTCTTGGTCTTTTTCCATTCCTGTCCGTCCAGCCGGTTAATCTTCGGCTTCTTTGCCTCCGCCCCGGCATATTTCTGAATTGCTTCCAGCTGGGTGGCAAGGACATATAAGGTGCTGCCCTTATCATACTCAATCTTCACATAATCCTTTGCCGTCTTTTGGATTTCAATCTTCTCAATGCCGCGGTAAATGCCCACGCCATACTGCTCATGCACGACATAGTCGCCAACGCTCAGATCGGTAAAGCTCTGGATTTTCTCTCCCTCATATATGCGGCGTTTCTTCTTGCGTTTCTTTTCCCCGCCGAAAATATCGCTCTCCGAAATCACCACGAACTTAATGTCTGGGTATTCA
>CANOHX010000044.1 GCA_947565885.1 uncultured Lachnospiraceae bacterium | reverse complement strand
CGTATTAGATGAAGCTACGGCAAAGGCAGAGACAGCTTACCGCAAGCAGCAGAAAGAGGCTGTTCCTGATTGCCAGATTATCATCAAAGGGAGCGATGTCGATGCTGCGGCAAAGAATATCAATGGGCTGACCTACAAAGGGTTTGGTATGCTCAACGGCAACAGTACCAGCAATCTGCTCTTGGATTATAAGTATGAGCATCCAGAGAATTATAATGAGATGATGGAGTATCTGTTTGGCGGGGATTATCCCCTGTTTACCCATATCAAGATGGAGATGGGCAATGACGGCAATAACTCCACCGGTGCGGAAGCTTGTACGATGCGCTATGAGAATGAAGAGGCAGATGCTTCGCGTTCCCCCGGCTTTGTAATGGCGGCAGACGCCAAGAAAATCAATCCCGATGTCAAGGTCAGCATCCTGCGCTGGGAGATGCCCAAGTGGGTGGCAGATAAGACCTGGTCAAGCACTGGCGGCGGTTACGAGGCGGCATATAAATGGTACAAAGAGACAGTCTTTGACGCCTATGAGAAGTACCATTATATGGTTGACTTTATCAATCCCGATAAGAATGAAACCGGCAACCCGGATACCTCCTTTATCAAGTGGTTTTCCAACCGCGTCAAGGGGGAGACGGAGTTTCCTGACTACATAGATGCCGAAGCGCAGGCAGCCTATAAGAATATCCGCATCATTGCCTCTGATGAGAATAAGGGGCTGAAGATTGTGCCAGCCATGCGTGAGGACAGTGATTTGTACAATGCCGTTGATATCATCGGTTTCCACTACCGCACCAATGCTACGGATGATTACGTGACGATGGCGGACGTGGATGATAAGGAAGTATGGTACAGTGAGGGCTGCGCAACCTTTGGCTATACGGAACTGCAGGAGAATAAGAAAATTGAATATGGAGCGAATTCCATCGGCGGATACCAGAGCCCATTGGCATTGATGGACAGTTTTATCACGGCTTTCGCTTCTTCCCGCCGTACCCATTATATGTTCCAGCCGGCAATTGGCTCGTTCTATGAGGGAATCCAGTATGGGCATAAGGAACTTCTGAGTGCGAGGGACCCTTGGAGCGGCTATATCCACTATGACCCGGCGCTCTATATGTTGGAGCATTTTGCCAAATTTGCCAAGATGGGTTGGGAAGACAGTAAACCGGATACCAACGATATCTGGCGGGCAATCCCGGCTGCCACCTCACCTGCTTTCGCGGGTTCCGATAATGAACACGCTACGGCAGGAATCAATGGAAATGCGGGCTTTATGACATTGGCATCGCCAGATAAGAAAGAATTTTCTGTGGTGATTGTCAACAATACCCAGAATGAGAAGTCTTTCCATATTTCTGCGCAGGATATGGCTGTAACAGCAGAGAAGTTAAACCTCTGGGTTACGGAAACGGATAAATATCTGCAGGACAAAGGGCAGATTGTTAAGGAAGCGGATGGCTGGAACCTAAAAGTTCCGGCATATAGCATATCTACGGCTACTACCTTGACTGCAGAGCCGGAACGTGCGCCTAAGGATGATATCCACAATGAGGATCGCGCCGTTCTGGATACGGATGCATCTGGTAAAAACAATGGCGTGACCACAGATACGGTATTGTATGCCGATAATTTTGAATACAAGGAAGAACCTGACAATTATCTGGCAGAACGTGGAAATGAACCGCGCTATATGCTCGATGCCCATGGCGCCTGGGTAGTAGAGAATGGCAGGCTGAAGCAGGAACTGGCAAATGGCGTTGCTCAATGGAACGGCGGAGATCCCTCCACGATTGTCGGAGATTTCCGTTGGATGGATTATGCTACCTCTGTTGATATCGAGATTCCCGAAACATCGGCGGGGGCATGGGCGCGTCTGACAGTCAGGTCCCAATCCGGCATGAATTGGGATAACAGCGGGTATACGCTGAGCATAAACAGGGATGGTGAATGGCAGCTGCACCGGATTAACAAGAAGATTACCGGGGGTTCCGTGCGCAAGAATGCAGATGGGAAATATAACCTTAAACTTGGCGCATTGGGAGATACCGTCAGCATTATTATCGATGGGCGGATTGTATTTAGCTATCAGGATGACGTGCCGATGCTTTCCGGACGTGTGAAACTGAGCTCCACCTGGAATCAGGTATATTTTGACAATCTTCTTGTGGAGACAGTGGACGGTGGGATTCCATATGCCCTGAGCATGATTGACGGACAGGATGATGCGGTTGCTTATGAGGGAGACTGGAAGATAGAGAATCCTGGCAGCGGAAGCGCCGACAACTGGTACCGCACGATGTCTGTCACCAGCGCGGCAAACGCTTCTTTCAGATTCAAAGTTAAAGGCAGCGGCTTTGCAATCCTTGGCACGAACGACGGTACGGCAAAGCTGGATGTGTATGTGGATGAAGTACGGAAAGCGGAAAATGTAAGCACCCATGCGGCGCCTGTCCGCGGCGAGGTATACAGCCTTTCCAATCTGCCAGACGCAGAGCATGACATAAAGGTGGTTGTAAAGTCAGGTAAATTGCAGATTGATGCGTTATATGCCTTGGGGGCGCGCTTAGAGGCAGATGGCAATGCCCTGCAGTCGGTCAAGACAGAGATTACGCCGGTGCCGTATGTGTGCGCGAATAAAATAAAGGATGTTACTTCGTCTTTGCCGAAACAGGTAGAGGTGATGACCTTTGATGGCAAGACGGTTAAGAAAGACGTAGTATGGAACAATCTGGAAGCTCAGTTCGATGGGGCAGAGTTTGAAAATGTACATATCGTGGGATCTGTATTAGGTGGCACAAGCGTATGGGGGCTTCCTCTGGTAGTAACGGTTCCGGTTGGGATTATGGTTCCTGCAAATACGGCGTACTTTATTGACAGTGTGGAGGGAACTCCGAAAGCCAATGCCACGACTGAGCCTTATGAGGCTGTCAAGGCGCAGATTGGCGACAAGTTATTAAATAAGGTTTCTGACCAGCTTAAGACGGACAGCAATACCTGGGGCCTGGTGGATGAAGATGCCCAAACAAAAGGATATGAGGCTACGACGGATATGATGGCGACTGGAATTTATGCCAAGAACAATGAGGTAGGCGAGACCTTGTCCTATGCCTTTACCTTGCCGGCAGGAAACTACAAACTGTATTCAGGACATCAGGAATGGTGGGGGCAGAACCGTCCGATGGCAGCAAGCATTTCGTTCGGTTCCAAGACGCAGGAGGCTGGAAAGATAAATCTTAGCGGAAGTACAAATGCGCTGGTAAACACAGCAACGTTTACCTTGGACAGCGAACAGCTTGTCACCTATACGCTGACGGCGCAGGAAAAACAGGCGCCGGTTATCAGCTGGCTTGGGGTTGTCAGAATGGAATCCAGGGCAGCGCATGTCCATGAATATGTTCAGGCAGTAGATAATGGCGACGGCACACATATAAAGATATGTAAAGACGGCGATGACGTGCAGAGTGAAGCGCATTCCATTTCGTATAAAGATAATGGGAACGGCAAACATACTGCTGCCTGTGCGCTGTGCAGCTTTAGCAAAACCGAGGACCATACATACAGCAATAATGTCTGTACGCAGTGCAAAGCAGTAAAGGGGACGGCGGCAGTCAATACGGAAAAAGCGCCCTCCGCCCCTGTTCTGTCTGGCCTTACCAATGAGAAGAACGGCGTCAAGGTAAGCTGGAAGAAAGTTTCCGATGCTTCTGGCTATACTGTTTACCGCAAGATGGGAAATGATAAATTCCAGAAAGTTAAGACAGTAGACAATGGCGCCACGACTTCCTGGACAGACAGCGGGGTAAAAGGCAAGAACGGTACGACATGCCAGTACCAGGTATGCGCGTTTAAGGGAACTTTGGAAAGCAAGGCTTCCGAAGCCAAGACCATAATCCGCCTGACGGCAAATAAAGTCACCAGCGTGAAGAATGTAAAAGGCAAGAAGCTGCAGGTGAAGTGGTCTAAGAATAAAAAGTCTGGCGGATACGAAGTGCAGTATTCCACCAGCAAGAAATTTAAAGGGGCAAAGGCAAAGAAAATTGCCGGGGCCAAGAAAGTGACTAAAACATTTTCCGGCTTGAAGAAAGGCAAGACATATTATGTCCGTGTCAGATGTTACAAGACGTCTGGCAAGACAAAATATGTTTCCTGCTGGAGCGCAAGCAAGAAAATCAAAATTAAAAATTAAAGGCCGGGAGGCTGCCAGATGGCAGCCTCCTTTGAGCGCAGAAAGAGGGAGAGCCAATGAATGGCAATAAGTCCAATTCGTATGATAGCAACAAAGTCGGCAAAAATAATCCTAGACGCTGCCGTACAGTCAGCCGGATGTGCGTGATAGGGATAATGGCAATCCTGATTATGCTGGCATGGACTGCCACGCCGGTGCAGGCGGCAAAGCTGCCGGCTCTGAAAGTGAAAGGGACCCAGTTGGTGAATGCCAAAGGCAAGAAAGTACAGCTAAAAGGCGTGAGCACCCATGGGATGTCCTGGTATCCAGAATATGTGAATCAGAAAGCGTTCACGCAGATGAAAAAGAAATGGGGAATCAATGCCGTCAGGCTTGCCGTTTATACGTCAGAGTATAACGGATACTGTACTGGAGATGCGAGCAACCGCAAGGCGTTAGAAAAACGGATTGACCAGGGCGTGCAGTATGCCACCAAGGCGGGCCTGTACGTTATCATAGACTGGCATATTTTAAGCGATGGGGATCCCAGGACTTACGAGAAACAGGCAGCAGCATTTTTCCGTAAGATGGCTTCCAAATATAAAAACCATACCAATGTGCTTTATGAAATCTGCAATGAGCCAAATGGAGGGACTTCCTGGGAAACAATCAGGACTTATGCCAAGAAAATCGTCAAGACAATCCGTGCAAAAGATAAAAAAGCAGTTATCATCATCGGAACCCCCACCTGGTCGCAGGACGTGAATATTGCGGCAGACAGCCCCCTGAAAGGGTATAAGAACCTGATGTACAGCCTTCACTTCTATGCCGGCACACATGGCGAATATTTGCGGGAAAAGGCACAGACGGCATTGGACAAAGGACTGCCCTTGTTTGTCTCGGAATTTGGCATATCGGATGCTTCCGGCAATGGCGGCCTTAATAAGGAAGAGGGCGGAAAATGGATGGAATTCCTCAAGAAAAATAACATAAGCTATATGGGATGGAGCCTGTGCAACAAGGAGGAGAGTTCCGCCCTGATAAAATCTTCCTGCAAGAAGACTTCCGGCTGGAGCAGCAAAGACCTCACTCCCTGGGGGAAATGGCTGTTAAAACAATTCAAGTAAGGGTTGGAATTTTTCCCTGACTGGTATTTTTTTCTAGCCATATAGGCGTACTTGTGCTAAAATTAGGAAAAGGGTGCAGGAATGTCCACGACATGCCTGTAATATAATACATCAGGAGGAGACAAGATGAGCGAATATCAAATAGAGACAAAATGTGTCCAATCCGGCTGGCAGCCAAAGAAAGGAGAACCCCGGGTGCTGCCGATTTATCAGAGCACGACATTCAAATACGATACAAGCGACCAGATGGGCAGGCTCTTTGATTTGGAGGACAGCGGATATTTCTATACCAGGCTGCAGAATCCGACGAATGACTTTGTGGCACAGAAAATCTGTGAGCTCGAAGGCGGCGCAGCGGCGATGCTGACCTCTTCCGGGCAGGCAGCCAACTATTATGCCGTCTTCAATATCTGTGAAAATGGAGACCATATGGTCTGTTCCTCAGCGGTATACGGAGGGACGTTCAATCTTTTCAGCGCTACGGTGAAAAAGCAGGGTATTGAATGCACGTTTATCGATCCGGATGCTTCTGCAGAAGAGATTGCCGCAGCATTCCGTCCGAATACCAAAGTGCTTTTTGCAGAGACGATTGCCAATCCGGCGCTGGTAGTTCTTGACATCGAGAAATTTGCCAAGGTGGCACATGAACACGGCGTGCCCCTGATTGTGGACAATACATTTCCCACGCCCATCAACTGTCGCCCGATAGAATGGGGTGCAGATATCGTAACGCATTCCACCACAAAATATATGGATGGCCATGCCATGTGCGTAGGCGGCTGTATCGTAGACAGCGGCAAGTTTGACTGGGAAAAATATGCAGACAAGTATCCAGGGCTGACGCAGCCAGACCCAACATACCATGGGATAGTCTATACGCAGAAGTTCGGCAAGGGAGCTTATATCACTAAGGCAACGGCGCAAATTATGCGCGACCTCGGCTCCATCCAATCCCCGCAGAATGCATTTTTGCTGAATGTTGGATTGGAAACGCTTCATCTTCGGGTTGCACGCCATTGTGAAAATGCAGGAAAGGTAGCTGAATTCTTAAATAACCATGACAAAGTTGCATGGGTAAATTATGCTGGATTAGAGGATAATAAATACCATGCCCTGGCTAAGAAATATATGCCAAACGGCACCTGCGGGGTTATCTCCTTTGGGCTCAAGGGCGGCAGGGACGTCTCGGTTGGCTTTATGGATAAGTTAAAACTGATTGCGATTGTCACCCATGTGGCAGATGCGAGGACCTGTGTGCTCCATCCGGCAAGCCATACGCACCGTCAGATGACGGATGAGCAGCTTATGGAAGCAGGTGTAGCGCCAGATTTGATTCGGTTATCAGTAGGAATAGAAAATGCCGAGGACATCATTAATGACCTGGCTCAGGCATTGGATACGATATAGAAAAAATTATATGGAGGATGGATTATGAGAAAAATTCTGTTTGCAGCATCTGAATGTGTACCTTTTATTAAGACCGGAGGCTTGGCCGATGTGTGCGGGGCGCTTCCCAAGGAATTTGATAAGAATGACTGGGATATCCGTGTGGTGATACCGAACTATAGCTGTATCCCGGAGCATTGGCGTAACCAGTTTGAGTACGTGACCCATTTCTATATGAGCTGCGGGAATTACATTCAGAACAAATACGTGGGGATACTACGTTACAAAATGGACGGCATCACCTATTATTTTATTGACAACCAGGAATATTTTGACTGTTTCCTGCCTTATGGGGATATCCGTTTTGATATGGAGAAATTTATATTCTTTGACAAGGCTGTGCTGTCCATGCTGCCATTAATTAATTTCCAGCCGCAGATTATCCACTGCCATGACTGGGAGACCGGCTTTATTCCGGTTTACCTTAACACAGAGTTCCAGGGAGATATGTTCTTCTGGGGCATGAAATCCATTATGACAATCCACAACCTCAAGTTCCAGGGCATCTGGGACGTTAAGACGGTCAAAGGGCTGACTGGCTTCCCGGCAAGCATGTTTGTGCCGGATAAGCTGGAATTCAAGAAAGACGCCAATATGCTGAAAGGCGGGCTTGTCTATGCAGATTATATCACCACGGTGAGCGACACCTATGCCCAGGAAATCCAGACAGATTACTATGGGGAGGGGCTGAATGGTTTGCTGGCGGCAAGGCATATGGATATGCAGGGAATTGTCAACGGTATTGATTATGGCGTATATGACCCGGCAACGGATGAGAAACTGTATGTAAATTATGATGCCAGCAATCACCGCAAGAAGAAATTTATGAACAAGGAGCGGCTGCAGGAAGAACTGGGCCTGGCTGTGGACAAGAAACGTTACATGATTGGCCTGATTTCCCGCCTTACGGACCAGAAAGGACTGGACCTCATCAATTATGTGATTGAGCGTATTGTAGATGATTATACACAGTTGGTAGTAATCGGTACCGGAGACCCGCAGTATGAGAATATGTTCCGCCATTTCGCTTGGAAATACCCGGATAAGATTTCTGCAAATATATGTTATTCCGATGACTTGGCACACAAGCTTTACGGCGCTGCCGATGCATTCCTCATGCCGTCAAGGTTTGAACCCTGCGGTCTGACGCAGATGATTTCTTTCCGCTATGGAACAATCCCCATTGTCCGTGAGACCGGCGGTCTGAAAGATACGGTGCAGGCCTACAATGAGTATGATAATGTAGGGGATGGTTTCTCTTTCACAAACTATAATGGAGAAGAAATGCTCAATATTATCAACTATTCCAAGCATATTTTCTTTGACAAGAAACGTCAGTGGAATCAGATGATTGACCGTGCGATGGCGAATGATTATTCCTGGAATGCTTCTAAGTTCCGTTACGAGGGATTGTATAAGTATCTGATGGGAGAGGTATAGTCACAGAATAACAGCACGAGAAAGATTTGACGGAGCGGCCTTGCTGGATTTGGCGGGCGGCTTCGTTTTTTATCTTATTTGTACTAGGAGGAATAAATATGACATATGCAGTCCGCGAAAGATATAACAGTTTGCTGAAATCTACCTACAATACCCGGGAATTAGGCAGTTACCAGATTCCAGACGGAAATATTGCCAAGAGAAATGTCTTAGTAAGGAGTGATTTGCCTGATTTTCCCTGTGAGGAAGACTTTGCATTATTGAAAGAAATGGGAGTTGCCTCGGTTATTGATTTGCGCACGGAGAAGAATGTTGCCCAAATGCCAAGCATATTTGCAGCCCGCAAGGAATTTGCATATTTTAATTGCCCGATAGAAGAGGGGAGCGGCATACCGGAATCATCAGAGGCTGTTCCCGCCAGCTATCTGGATATAGCCTGTGCAGCCAATATGCCCTCCGTGTTCCGCTGCATTGCCAATGCCAAAGGCGGCGTTCTCTTCCATTGTACAGCGGGAAAAGACAGGACAGGCGTTGTCTCGGCAATCCTTTTGTGCCATGCCGGGGTAAAGGATCTGGATATTGTTGAAGATTATGTGCTGACAAGAGAATATGGGAAAGAATATTTTGCGAGGCTGCATGATAATTTTCCGGACATTGACATGGATATCGTTACGCCCAAAGAACGTTATATGGAAGAGTTTTTAAGGCTGTTCAGGAGGCGGTTTGGGAATACATATAGATACTTTGTGGAATTGGGGTTGGGCGAGGCGGAGATACAAGGGATATCGCGGCGGTTGGAAAGAATTTGCCGGCAATTGAAGCCTTGAAAAAAGCATTGAATCTGGTATAATGCGAATTATAGAAATCTAATGAGAGAGTAAGGTGATATCATGGAAGCGTTACCCAAAGAGGATATGAGCAATACTTTTATTGAACATTCTTTTATCATAAATAATTTTGTTGTTATGATTGGGAAACAGATAAAAGATTCATTGTGTCGTGTGTTGGGCGATGGGGTACAATACCAATGGCACGAAAACAATGACAAGATAGTTTTACCGGATGCTTCCATAAATTGTAATACAAGGGATAGGAAAAATGTCTCATTAACTGGGATACCGCGAATGGTAATGGAAGTTTTATCTGATTCTACCGAAGGATATGACAGAAATGAGAAGATGGAAATATACAGAAAAGTTGGTATTTCCGAATATTGGATTGTCGATTGGAGAAAAAGGCAGGTTGAAATATATTTGAATGATGGTCTTGCAGATGGAACAACGTATTTTTACTTGTACAAGACTGTTACAGAGGATAACAAGAAGGAATTACAGCTTGTTATGTTCCCCAATCTGCGAACCGATTTTGATGAATTGTTTAACTTATGACAGAAGTTATAAAACAGCCATTATTATAGAATGATTATATCACGAATGGGGCTGCCTAAGCGACAATATTTACAAGCGTGGTTCAGATGCCGAAAAAAAGATATGAAATGATTTCCCAGTACTGCTTCAGCAGCGCTTTTATGTTCTTTACAATTCTTGATTCCCTTTCTGGCCTGAAAAAACCAAACATGAACTTAACGATAGCGTACCGTAGATTATACTGGCGGTCGAAAAGACTGGCCGCTCAGTATAAAGTGATGCGCACAACCGCATAAAGAAATATGCCGCTTTGCGGCTGCGGTTGGCGCGATACTCACGGCAGATTTCATCTGTCGTGAGTATAACCATAACACAACATTGCATAAATTTCCATGAAAATTTCCATACTAAGTAAACGAAAAGTAACAGTTCAGCCCACGCCATTCGCAAAGTTCTACGCTTCGCTTCGGTCGTTGCTAAATAAGTGCCACTGGCACTTAGCAACCTACGGCGTTTTCTCGCTGCTTTATCTTATTGAGAAACGTCAGGAGACCTCAGGACTCTCCCCAACTTCGTTGGGTCCCCCCCTCAGGTCAAATGCTAACTTTGCTCATAAAATGGCGTTCCGCTCATCGCTTAACATTATGTGTTCATTCATGCAAGCATGATTCACCCATAATGTTTGCGATGGCTGAACTGTTACAACGAAAAACAAATGGAGGATTTCTTATGGGAGACAATTTAAAACAGCAGGAAAAAGAAAAAAACGACAACGAACAGATTAAGGATATGGGACAGCTTACTTTAGATCAGGATGAGGGGCATAAAATACACCTTATGTCTATCATAGGGGAGATTGAAGGCCATGAGACACTGTCTCCGAATGCCAAGACGACGAAGTATGAGCATATCTTACCAAAACTGGCAGAGATAGAAGACGACGATAAGGTAGACGGCGTGATGCTTTTGCTGAACACTGTGGGCGGAGATGTGGAGTCTGGGCTGGCGATTGCTGAAATGATATCTTCCCTGAGCAAGCCGACCGTATCGCTGGTCCTGGGAGGAAGCCATTCCATTGGCGTTCCGCTGGCGGTATCCACAGACTATTCCTATATTGTACCTACCGGAACCATGGTCATCCATCCGGTGCGCCTGAATGGGCTGGTGATTGGCGCACCCCAGACGTACGACTATTTCCAGCAGATGCAGGATAGGATTACCGGTTTTGTTGCCAATCATTGCTTTGCCACGCAGGAGCGTTTGGAAAAAATGATGATGAATACCAGTATGCTGACAAAGGATTTGGGCACAATCCTTGTGGGAAGCCAGGCGGTGGAAGAAGGAATCATAAATGAAGTGGGCGGCATTGACGAAGCGATGAAGAAACTTCACAAAATGATTGATGAAGATAAGCAAAATAACGAAATCTGAAAACATGGAAAAAGTTGTAATGACATTTTCTCCTAACTGTGCTAAACTATAGACAGTATGCTTGGCACAATAAGGCGCCATGCTGTAGGAAAGGCTAGTGTAATAAAGATTGAGCAATGGAAGGCAAGGCTTGCCAGAACTTAATTTTTATTACTCTATGAGTTTAGGAGGAAGTGTTATGGCAGCAAAGCCTAAGAATACCAAAAAGAAAAAAGAGACGGCAGTGTCCTTTCAGAGCGAGGTAGCGCTTCTGCTGATTCTTGCCGTGTGTATCATCTGGTTTATCAGCCATTTTGGAATTGGCGGTTTTGTGGGGGAGAAAATAAGCAGCTTGAGTTTTGGGCTTTTTGGAATGATGTCTTACCTTGTTCCAGTCTGCTTTTTTGTAGGGGCAGCATTTTTTATCTCGAACCGTGATAACGGCATTGCCATCGTTAAGCTGGTTGCGGGGGCTCTGTTCGTGTCGTTCCTCTGCCTGTTTGTGGAACTGGTAGTGGGAAGCCAGGGAAGTTATTCTGTGAAAGATTCCTTTGCATATGCAGTGGAGTACAAGAATGGAGGAGGCGCATTGGGGGGGCTGCTGGCCTTTCTGCTGTGCCCTGCCATCGGGAAAGCCGGCGCATATGTCTTAGATGTCATTGTGCTGATTATCTCACTGGTGCTCTTGACGGAACGCTCCTTTCTGGGCGGGTTGAAAAAGGGCAGCCGCAAAGTATATGACACGGCGCGGGAGGATGCCGTGCGGCGTAAAGGAGAACGGGAAACGCGCCGGGAAGAGAAAGAGGAACGCCAGCAACTGCGAGGAAAGCGTCGGGAAGAGGAGAACCAGGAACTGCGGGGAAAACACTGGGAAGAAGAGGAGAGTCCGGAACTGTGGGAGATACAGCAGGAAGAGAAAAAAGAGCGCAAACGCGAGCGTGAACTGCGCCGGACCAAGAAAGAGGAACGTCAGGATATGCGGGAAAGCCGCAGAAGAGGGCAGAAATTAAGGCAAGAGGAACAGGAGTGGCAAGACCGGGAGCAGCGGCGCATGGACCGAAAAGTAGAAGGCGTGGTATTGGATACCAAGATCTATCCTGTTTCCAGAAAGCGCTCCGACAACATCAGCGAACTGAAGCTGCCTGAGGAGGGAGCGGGCGCTAAGGCCCGAAGGGCAGCTGTAGGAAGAGAATCTTCTGAAACAGGCGGACAGGGTATTTTTGCGGAACCTCTTGTAGTCGAGAAGGTACATAGAAAGCCAATCTCCATGCCGAATGCATTTATGGCAGACGAGGCAAAATCCTCCATGGCTAATGCAGCTATGGCAAGCGGAACGGATTTCGCGATGTCCGATGTAACAATGGCGGAGGAAATCCCATTTGCCATGCCGGAAATGACCGTGGCAGGAGAATCCCAGCCTGCCATGCCGGAAATGACTGTGGCAGGAGAATTTCAGTCTGCCGTGCCGGAAATGGAGGCAAGTGCAAATAACCCGGAGGTGGAGGAAGAGCTTCTGCTTACGGAAAGTACGCTTGCAGATGCGGCAAAGGAGATGCTGGCAGCGCCAGGATGCGGGCCGGACAGTGCAGTTATGGGTGCAGATTATATGTTCCCGCCAATATCCTTGTTAAAGCCAGGGGATAATGTACAGGGAGACAACCGCCAGCAGCTGCAGGAGACCGCCATTCAGCTGCAGCAGATATTGAAGAATTTTGGCGTCAAAGTGACTATCTCCAATGTGAGCTGCGGTCCTACGGTCACGCGCTATGAACTGCAGCCAGAACTGGGGGTGAAGGTCAGCAAGATTGTTAACCTTGCGGATGATATCAAGCTGAATCTGGCAGCGGCGGATATCCGTATCGAAGCGCCGATTCCGGGGAAA
Source organism: uncultured Lachnospiraceae bacterium (assembly GCA_947565885.1). Taxonomy (GTDB): domain Bacteria; phylum Bacillota; class Clostridia; order Lachnospirales; family Lachnospiraceae; genus Petralouisia. Next base: position 4,128 of record CANOHX010000044.1, on the reverse strand, counting down.
GCGGCGGTGGGGATTGAGGTGCCGAATAAGAAGAATGTGATGGTGCGTTTCCGGGAATTGGTGGAAGCAGAAGAATTCCAGAACCACAAATCAAGTATCTGCTTTACTGCGGGCAAAGATATCGGTGGGCAGGTGATTGTGGCAGATATTGCGAAGATGCCCCATCTTCTGATTGCCGGGGCTACCGGTTCCGGTAAATCTGTCTGTATCAATACGATTATCATGAGCATTTTATATAAAGCCAACCCTGAAGATGTCAAGCTGATACTGATTGATCCCAAAGTGGTGGAGCTGAGCGTGTACAATGGAATACCCCATCTGTTCATCCCCGTGGTCACAGATCCCAAGAAAGCGGCAGGAGCGCTGCATTGGGCGGTGGCGGAGATGACAGAGCGTTATCAGAAATTTGCTGATTACCAGGTGCGTGACCTGAAAGGATATAACCAGAAAGTGGAAGCCATCAAGGATGTGGACGATGAGACGAAGCCGAAGAAATTGCCGCAGATTGTGATTATCGTGGACGAGCTGGCAGATTTGATGATGGTGGCGCCGGGAGATGTGGAGGATGCCATCTGCCGCCTTGCACAGCTGGCGCGGGCAGCCGGCATCCATCTGATTATCGCTACCCAGCGTCCCTCTGTGGATGTCATTACCGGGCTGATTAAAGCAAACATGCCCTCAAGAATTGCTTTTTCCGTTTCTTCCGGCGTGGATTCGAGGACGATTCTCGATATGGTGGGGGCGGAGAAGCTGTTAGGCAATGGCGATATGCTCTTTTATCCTCAAGGTTACCAGAAACCCCTCCGGGTGCAGGGACCGTTTGTGTCCGATGCGGAAGTGGAAGAAGTCGTAGATTTCCTTAAGAAGCAAAACAGCGTGGTATACAACACGGAGATTGAAGAGAAGATGAATACTGTTTCTATCTCTGCGGGTGGTTCCGGTGGGGGCGGCAATGAAAAAGATGCCTATTTTATTGAGGCAGGGAAATTTGTCATAGAGAAAGAGAAAGGTTCTATCGGCATGTTGCAGCGGATGTTTAAAATCGGCTTCAACCGCGCAGCGAGGATTATGGACCAGCTGCAGGAAGCCGGGGTCGTTGGTCCTGAGGAGGGGACGAAACCGAGGAAGATACTCATGTCCATGGCGGAGTTTGAGGAATATAACCAAAATAATTAAGAATTAGGAGGACAACCGATGAAAACAGACATTCAGATTGCACAGGAGGCAGAAATGCTTCCTATCCGTGAAGTGGCAGCACAGCTTCAGATTGCAGAAGATGATTTGGAACTGTATGGAAAATACAAGGCAAAGCTGTCCGATGAGCTGATGGAAAAAGTAAAAGATAACGAAGATGGCAAGCTGATTCTGGTAACAGCCATCAATCCTACGCCGGCGGGTGAGGGAAAAACTACCACCAGTGTCGGTCTGGGTGAAGCTTTTGGCAAGATGGGCAAGAAAGCAACGCTTGCATTGCGTGAGCCTTCGTTGGGGCCTTGTTTCGGCATCAAGGGCGGCGCTGCTGGCGGCGGCTATGCGCAGGTCGTCCCGATGGAGGATTTGAATCTGCATTTTACCGGGGACTTCCATGCCATCACATCCGCCAATAACCTGCTTGCCGCCTTGCTGGATAACCATATCCAACAGGGGAACGAACTGCAGATTGACCCCAGGCAGGTTGTCTGGAAACGTTGCCTGGACATGAACGACCGGGTACTGCGCAATATTGTGGTGGGACTTGGCAGCAAGATGGACGGCATGGTGCGAGAAGACCATTTTGTGATTACGGTGGCATCTGAGGTTATGGCAGTCCTCTGCCTGGCAGATGACATGGCAGATTTGAAAAAACGTCTGGGAAGAATGATTGTAGCATATAATTTTGCAGGAAAGCCGGTGACGGCAGATGATTTGCGGGCGACAGGCGCAATGGCTGCGCTGTTAAAGGATGCCTTGAAGCCCAATTTAATCCAGACTTTGGAGCATACTCCGGCAATTGTCCACGGAGGGCCGTTTGCCAATATCGCCCATGGCTGCAACAGTGTCCGTGCGACGAAGACAGCATTGAAGCTGGCAGATTATGTCGTCACAGAAGCCGGGTTTGGAGCAGATTTGGGTGCGGAGAAGTTTCTTGATATCAAATGCCGCATGGCGGGACTGAAGCCGGATGCAGTCGTACTGGTGGCAACTGTACGGGCGTTGAAATATAATGGCGGCGTGCCTAAGGCGGAACTTGCCCAGGAGAATCTGGGGGCATTGCAGAAAGGAATTGTCAATCTGGAGAAACATATTGAAAACTTGCAGAAGTTTGGCGTCCCGGTAGTGGTTACCTTGAATTCTTTTGTCACAGATACGCAGGCAGAGACAGATTATATTGAGCAGTTCTGCCGGGAACGCGGATGTGAGTTTGCGCTTTCAGAGGTATGGGAGAAAGGCGGAGAGGGTGGAATTGCCTTGGCAGAAAAAGTTCTTGAGACATTGGAGAATAAGGAGAGCCATTTTAAGCCTGTCTATGGGGATAACCTGTCTCTGAAAGAGAAGATTGAGACGGTGGCAAAAGAAATTTATGGGGCGGATGGGGTAAGCTATTCCCCGGCTGCCGAGAAAGAACTGCAGAGGATAGAAGCGCTTAATATGGGGGATTTCCCGGTCTGCATGGCAAAGACACAGTATTCACTGTCAGATGACCAGACGAAGCTGGGGCGTCCACAGGGATTTACCGTTAACGTCCGTGAAGTCTATGTGTCGGCAGGCGCGGGATTTGTAGTAGCTGTGACAGGTGCGATTATGACGATGCCTGGGCTTGGCAAGACGCCGGCTGCATATGGAATTGACGTGGATGACAGCGGTATGATTACTGGATTGTTTTAATTACGCGGATTACGGTTGGCTTCAGGTTGTACAGAAGATAGACATGTATACGAGATTGGTTTAGAAAGGGAGAAGAGCCATGGCGAAGATAATAGATGGAAAAAAGATTTCACAGCAGATGAAAGATGAATTGAAAGAAAAGGCAGAGAGATTAAAAGAGAAAGGCAAGACCGGTGCGCTGGCGGTAATCCAGGTGGGGCAGGACCCGGCCTCCAGCGTCTATGTGAGGAATAAGAAAAATGCCTGTGCCTATATTGGAATAGAATCCTTAGCGTATGAGCTGCCAGAGGAGACAACAGAGGAAGAGCTGCTGAAATTGATTGATGAACTGAATGGGAAAGAACAGGTAAAGGGTATCCTGGTTCAGCTTCCATTGCCAAAGCATATCTGTGAGGATAAAGTTATCCGGGCAATCAGCCCTAAGAAGGATGTAGACGGCTTCCATCCGCAGAGCGTGGGGGCGATGACGATTGGCGAGCCGGGATTTTTGCCTTGTACGCCGGCGGGGATTATCCAGCTTCTCAAGCGTTCTGATGTGGAGATTGGTGGGAAGCACTGCGTAATCATTGGCAGAAGCAACATTGTGGGGAAACCAATGGCTATTCTGATGCTCAGAGAAAACGCTACGGTGACAGTTACCCATTCTAAGACGAAAAATCTCAAGGAGATTTGCCGGCAGGCAGATATCCTTATTGTGGCGATGGGCAAGCCGCAGTTTATCGGCGCTGAATATGTGAAAGAAGGAGCAGTGGTTATTGATGTGGGAATTCACCGTGATGAAAATAACAAGCTGTGCGGGGATGTGAAATTTGCAGAGGCAGAACCTCTTGCTTCTGCCATCACTCCAGTTCCGGGGGGCGTTGGACCCATGACGATTGCAATGCTGATGAATAACTGTGTACAAAGTATAGAAGAGGAATAAGAATGAAATGTGCAAATTGTGGCGCAGAGATTAAAGTAGGATGTATCTACTGCTCTGTTTGTGGAAAAGAGGCACAGATTGTATCCGATTACAATTTGCTGGAAGATGACTTCCTCCGAAATATGTTAAAAGAGCGTGAGGAAAAAATCCGCGAGGAAATTGCCGGGAAAATCCCTGCTAAAGAGTCAGGGGAGGAAAGGCATAGCGCAAAAGCGCGTACACAGGAATCCCCTAATGGCAGGCGTGGTCAGGAGGAATCCAAAAATGGTAAGCAGAAGCGCAGGGTTAAAAAACGGATAATTTCCTCGCGGATTTTTTCCTCACGCTCTTTTAACATATTT
>CANOHX010000043.1 GCA_947565885.1 uncultured Lachnospiraceae bacterium | reverse complement strand
ACGGAAGAGAAAAAGATTGCGGATTTATCCTATGCAATCCTTGAGGAAAAGGAGATTCCGCAAGAATTTCTTGCCGTCATAGAAGAAAAGAAAGAACAGATATTCAAGCTGACCTATGCAGACGAGGAAAACCTGTATATTGCCGTGGGATATGGCGTCCAGCAGACTGGCGGATATAGCATTTCTGTCAACCAGTGTTACGAGGCCGCAAATGCCATATATTTTGACACTACCTTGATTGGGCCATCGAAAGGTGAACAGGTAAATGAGGCGAAATCGTATCCATATTTGGTAATTAAGACGGAATATTCGCCAAAAAATGTTGTTTTTGAGTGAGAAATACAATAGGCAATCAGTCTTGAATGTGCTAAGATATTATGTGGCGGACAAGTTGGAATATAAAATAGTCATAGTAAGCGACAAAATAATTTGTCCCTTAACAAAAACTTTTGTCGTTCACTATAATGATGGGCAGGCACAGAAAATGAGAATTTGCATAAAATAAGCTAACAGATTTACAAATGGATAAAGTGTGTTATAATGATAGGTAGATTTTGTCAGCAGCTTGACAAAATGAGCCATATATTATTATAATAACTTCTTGTACGAAAACATAACATAGAGGTGCAGAATGGAACAGTATGTGATTAAAGGCGGCAATCCGCTCGTCGGGGAAGTGGATATCAGCGGGGCAAAGAATGCAGCGCTGGCAATTTTGGCGGCAGCGATAATGACGGATGAGACCGTAACGATAGATAATTTACCTGATGTACGGGATATTAACGCCTTACTTCAGGCCATGACTGATATTGGGGCTAAGATTGACAGGATTGATGCACACACCGTGAAAATTAACGGTTCCTTTGTCAAAGATATTCCCGTGGACTATGAATCCATGAAGAAAATCAGGGCCTCCTATTACCTGTTAGGTTCCCTCCTCGGGAAATATAAACGCGCAGAGGTAACTCTGCCGGGAGGCTGCAATATCGGAAGCCGTCCCATGGATTTGCATATCAAGGGATTTCGCGCTTTGGGAGCCCATGTGGAAATCCGTAATGGAGCAGTGGCTGCCAGGGCAGAGCGTCTTGTCGGAGGGCACATTTATCTGGATAAGGTTTCTGTGGGGGCGACCATCAATATTATGATGGCGGCAACCCTGGCGGAAGGTAAGACTATCATTGAGAATGCGGCCAAGGAGCCTCATGTCGTGGATGTGGCAAATTTCCTCAACAGCATGGGAGCGAATATACGCGGCGCCGGGACGGATGTCATCCGTATTGTAGGCGTGGAGAAGCTTCACCGCACGGAATATTCTGTGATTCCAGACCAGATTGAGGCGGGTACCTTTATGTTTGCAGCGGCGGCAACCAAAGGGGATGTCACCGTGAAGAATGTGATCCCCAAGCATTTGGAGGCGACTACAGCTAAGTTGTTAGAAGTAGGATGTGAGGTGGAAGAGTTTGATGATGCAGTCCGGGTGGTGGCATCCAAGCCATTACGGCATACGAAAGTAACTACCTTGCCGTATCCGGGGTTTCCCACGGATATGCAGCCGCAGATGACAGTTGTCCTGGGAGTTGCCCAGGGAACAAGTACTGTGACAGAGAGCATATTTGAGAATCGTTTTAAATATGTGGATGAATTGACACGCATGGGCGGAGACGTTAAGGTGGAGAGCAATATCGCCATTATCAGCGGCGTAAAGAATTATACCGGGGCAAGGGTCAGCGCGCCTGATTTGCGCGCAGGTGCGGCGCTTGTCATTGCAGGGCTTTCTGCGGAAGGCGTCACGATTGTCGATGATATCCATTATATCCAGAGGGGTTATGAGAATTTTGATAAGAAGCTGGAAGGGCTGGGGGCGCAGATTCAGAAAGTCAATTCTGAGAAAGAGATTCAGAAGTTCCAGTTCATAGCAGTATAACAAGCGCAGATAAAGATGATTTATAGTATGACGCGAAAAAGAGTTCGTATGCGGGCTCTTTTTTTGTATAATAATTTATCTTTCTGGGGATGGTAAATAAGAAAATGTACATGTTAGATGCGAAGGAGGACAAATTATGTTATATCCGATTCTGACGCCATCCCGCTTTGTCTGTGATTTGAGCGGCGTATGGGACTTTAAACTGGACAATGGGAAAGGCTTTGAGGAAAAATGGCAGGAAAAGCCTCTGAAAGATGCCATGACGATGCCGGTTCCGGCTTCCTATAATGATTTAAAGGAAGGGACTGATTTCCGGGACCATTACGGCTGGGTATTTTATCAACGCAAAATTTCACTGCCCAAGGCAGTGACAGGGGAGCGCGTCGTGCTGCGTTGCGATGCGGTGACCCATCATGCAAAAGTCTACCTGGATGGGAAGCTGCTCTGTGAGCATAAAGGAGGGTTCCTGCCCTTTGAGATGGAGATTGCAGATTTAATGACAGAGGGCGAGCATCTTTTGACGATTGCCGTGGACAATGTGATTGATTACACCACGCTTCCGGTGGGCGGGAAAGGAGATATGCTGGGCGGCCTTATGGGCGGCATGGGCGAAAGCCAGGACTCTAAGCCCCAGAACCATCCCAATTTTGATTTCTTTAACTATTGTGGAATTACACGCCCTGTCAGGATATATACCACGCCTAAAAAGTATATCCATGATATCGCCTTGGTATCGCAGGTGAATGGGCAGAGCGCAGACATTTCCTATCAGATTGAGACGGAAGGCGGAGAGGAGGAGAACTCCTGCTGTGAGTGCAAAGTGGAGCTGTTTGACGAGGAAGGGAATAAAGTAGCAGAGTCTGGGAAGAAAACAGGGATGCTTCATATTGAACACGTACATCTCTGGCAGCCCCTGCAGGCATATCTGTATCAGGTAAAAGTGACATTTGGCAAAGACGAGTACACGCTGCCCTACGGCGTGCGTACGGTCCGTGTGGATGGAGAGAGATTCCTGATTAATGAGAAACCTTTTTATTTCAAGGGATATGGAAAACATGAGGATACCTTTCCCAATGGAAGGGGCATTCATCTGCCGATGAACACCAAGGATATCTCCCTCCTCAAATGGCAGGGGGCGAACAGTTTCCGTACCAGCCATTATCCCTACAGTGAGGAGATGATGCGTCTTTGTGACCGCGAAGGGATTGTAGTCATTGATGAGACGACTGCCGTAGGCGTGAACCTGCAGTTTGGCGGCGGCGCAAATTTCGGAGGTCAGAAGATTGGAACCTTTGACCCAGAGCATGGTGTGAAGACCCTGGACCATCATAAGGAGGTCGTGCGGGATTTAATTGCGCGTGATAAGAATTATGCCTGCGTGGTGATGTGGAGCATTGCCAATGAGCCGGATTCTGCCGCAGAGGGGGCGTATGAATATTTTAAGCCTTTGTATGACCTGGCCAGGGAATCAGACCCGCAGAAACGCCCCTGTACGCTGGTGAGCGTGCAGATGGCGGAACCGGAAAAAGATTGTTCTGCGAAACTCAGCGACGTCATCTGCCTGAACCGCTATTATGGGTGGTATTTTGGAGGGCCAGATCTCAAGGGACCGGAAGCGGCGCTGCGTAAGGAACTGGATTTCTGGAAAAAGATTGGCAAACCGGTAATATTTACGGAGTATGGAGCGGACACCGTGATGGGATTCCATGATACGACCCCGGTCATGTATACCGAAGAATATCAGGTAGAGTACTATAAGATGAATAATGGCGTATTTGACGACTGCCATATCGTAGTCGGGGAACAGGCATGGAACTTTGCAGATTTTGCCACCAGCCAGAGCCTTCTGCGTGTCCAGGGAAACAAGAAAGGTATTTTTACCAGGGACCGCAAGCCGAAGCTTATCGCGCATTACTTCAGGGACCGTTGGCATAAAATACCGGATTTTGATTATAAGAAGTAGAAGATAGCTAACTTTAAAAGCCAGATATTATCAATAAAATTTGATAATTCTGGCTTTCTTTTCCTGCAGTTAAAAGCTATATTTGGGGAAAAACTGATTTATGAATGTTTGTTTAGATTATTTTTATGATTTCCAGCTCCGGGCTGTCCAACATGTCAATTACGGAACCGTCATCCATCTGAATCATCGGCCTTGTCAGATGGTTAGAGTTAATCATGACAATATTCGCGCTCCGGCCGTTGTTGAGGAGAATCCGGTTATGCTGGTAAGTGGTGGCAATCCGGTTGAGGAAAGTCAGGATGTATTTGGGATGGTATTTCTGCAGGCCATCTTTCTCAAACATGCTGATTGCCTGAAATGGGCACAGCGGCGGGCGGTAAGAACGTGCAGCAGTAGTAGCATCGTAAACATCCGCGATAGCAACGATAGCTGCAAAATCGTCAAGCGCATCCCCCGCAATCTTCTGGGGGTAACCAGAGCCGTCACAGCGCTCATGGTGCTGCAGGGCAGCTTTTTTAATGCGTTCGTCAATGGGCTGCTGTTTCAGAAGCTTGTAGCTGAACAGCGGATGCTGCTGTATCAGCGCAAATTCTTCATCTGTATATTTATCGGGTTTATTCAGAATCTCATCAGGAATAGAAATTTTACCAATATCATGGAATAATCCGCATAAAGTTAAAATATCACGTTCACTATCGTCCAGTTTCAGCCATTTGCCCATCATGCGGGAAATCAGGGCAACGTTCAGGCAATGTGAGTAGACGCTGTCCTCATCCTGACGCATATTGTGCAGTTTGTCAAATAATGCCACTGTCGTGCGGCAGGAAGCAATCAGTTCCGTAAAGTCGTTTAAAATCTGGTGAAAATCAACAGGCGCTGACGGATTCTTAATAACAGCATCAAAAATCTCTTTGATAGAATTTACTTCCTTGCTATATGTAATCTGGAATTCCATAAACTCTGGCTGTGATTTTACTTTTTGCGAATAAAATACATTGGAGGTGAGGGCGGAAGCTGTAGCGCCTGCATCTGTTTCCTGCGCCTTTCCCTCTAGGGGCTTATGTCCTGTTTCCTGTAGAGGAGCTTCCTCTGTAAGCTCTTCTTCTTGTGCAGAAGCCTCTGCTGTTTCCGTGCCATTGCCCTCAGCGGAAGCAGGTTCCACAGCTGCATTTCCGATATCCTTGATGGGAGCGTTATATATGCTATAAAAAGATAAACGAGAAATCAATTCAGCGGTAAGTACAGTGCCCTCTTCCATAACTAACTGTCCGCGGCTGGTATATATTGCTTTGGCAATAACCATTCCTGGTTCTAATTCTTTAATAGGTAAATTTTTCATGTTAACTCTCCCTATGCTGGAAATAAATTTAAGTAACCTATATTGTGCGTTGAATGGCAAAATACAAGTTACTAAACATACGCTAGTAAAAAAAGCCCTACATATTCAGTATAAAAATAATGTAGGCATTTGTCAATAAAGAAATTTCGATAAATTATCCAAAATGTAACAATTCAAATTACTGTGCTAAACTGATGAAGTACAGGCAGTTGACTTTTACCGAAAGAAGTGGTATATTGGTTTAAAATTAAACTATGAGGTGAAAGCCATGGACTGGATGTTGGAAGGTCTTTTGCAGGGTACGCAATTCCAGAAGCTTTATAATCGGAAGATTGAGGACTTGCGCAAGGAATATAATCTCAGGAAAGTCGATATTGATATACTATATTTTCTATATAAGTCGGGAGAGCATAATACGTCAAAGGACATCGGCGACCTCAATTTGTTTAATAAAGGGCATATTTCCCAGTCAATTGGCAGAATGGAGGAGAATCAGCTTATTTATGCAGTCCGTGACCAGTCTGACAGAAGATGTATGCATATCATGCTCACAGATAAGGCAATGAAGGTTGTGGAGGAAGTAACGGTTCTTCGTAAGCAGATGTATAATATTATTTTAAATGGGGTCACACAGGAGGAGCGGGATGTTTTGCTCACGGTGTCCAGGAAAGTGAATAATAATATTAGGAAAGCGCTCGAACATAAAGTTTGAGCCATTACAGATAGGAGGTAATATATGAGAAATGAAGACGAATTGATGAACTATGCCATAGAGCAGGAAGCAATTTGCAGGAAGAATGACAATATTTCGGACAAATTGTTTGAAGAATATGGAGTAAACCGCGGGCTGCGCGATATGAATGGAAAGGGTGTCCTTACCGGGCTTACGAATATTTCCAAGATTGTATCTTTCAAAAACGTAGATGGAGTGCAGACGCCTTGTGACGGCCAGCTTTGGTACCGTGGGTACAATGTGCAGAATCTGGTGAACTGTATCGGAGATAATGGTTATGGATTTGAAAAGATTGCGTATCTTCTGCTGTTTGGGGAGATGCCTAATACAGAGGAATTGAAGAAGTTCTGTAAGATTATGGCTCAGAGCCGGACGCTTCCGACGAATTTTACCAGGGATGTCATTATGAAAGCGCCCACAAAGGATATTATGAATTCCATGACGAGAAGCATACTCACGCTAGGGTCTTATGACAATCAGCTGAATTCTCCGGAAATTGTCACGAACAGCCTTCGCCAGTGCATGGAGTTAATCAGTATATTCCCAATGCTTGCGGTATACGGCTATCATGCTTATAATCACTATGAGAATGATGACAGCATGTATATACACAGGCCGGAACCGGGACTTTCAACGGCAGAAAACCTTCTGATGATGCTGCGGCCTAATAAACATTACAGCCGGCTGGAGGCAAAGGTACTTGATGTAGCCTTGATTCTGCATATGGAGCATGGCGGCGGAAACAATTCTACCTTTACGACCAGGGTGGTTACGTCCTCCGGTTCGGATACTTATTCTACGATTGCGGCAGCAATGTCCTCCCTCAAAGGTCCGAAACATGGTGGGGCGAACGTTAAAGTCATGGAGATGATGGCGAATATCCGCGAACATATCAAGGATGTACATGACGAGGAAGAGATTGAAGCATACCTTGCGAAAATCCTTGCCGGTGAGGCTTTTGACCATAAAGGACTGATTTACGGTATGGGCCATGCGGTATATTCCCTCTCTGACCCCAGGGAGCGCGTCTTTAAGAGCTATGTAGAGCGGCTTGCTGTTGCCAAAGACCGTGAAGAAGACATGTTGTTATATAATACGATTGAGAAATTGGCTCCCAAGCTGATTGCCGGGGAACGTAAAATTTTCAAGGGCGTCAGCCCCAATGTAGATTTCTACAGCGGATTCGTGTATGAGATGATGGGAATTCCCATGGAATTGTATACGGCAATTTTTGCAATTGCGCGTATTGTGGGCTGGAGCGCACACCGCATGGAAGAACTGATTGGAACAAGCAAGATTATCCGTCCGGCTTATATGAGCGTTATGGAAGAGAAAGAATAATCTTGACAAAGCAAAAAATATATGTTATTATGCCATAGTGATGTCGATGCGTGGCTCAGCTTGGTAGAGCGCTGCGTTCGGGACGCAGAGGTCGCAGGTTCAAATCCTGTCGCATCGAGTAACGAAAAGCCAGTAAAATTAGGGCTTGTGGCAGAAGTTAAGCACTCCGTAATGGGGTGCTTTTCTTGCTATTGACTAACACTGCCAGCAGAGTGGCGGATGTGTGCCGCAGACCATGCAGCGTGATTTCGGGCAGCTTATCTTCATGTGTTTCATTATAGATACGGATAACCTTTTTGAAGACCTTGTTAGGTGTTGATATGTCCATCTGCTTTCCGTCATCCTGTATGAACAGATAGTCATTGCCTTTCCAGTACGTTCCGAGCGACAGCCGGTATCGCTGCTGTTCCGCCCTATATTTGCGCATGAGGTTTATGGTCTTGTCTGGAAGAGTAACCGTCCGGTTAGAGGAAAAGGTTTTGGGGACTTTTGTGATGATGCCGTCTTTCGTTCTGGCAGATGCCTTATTGATTGTGACTGTATGGTCCTGGAATCCAACGTCATCCCAGGTCAGGGCAATCAGTTCGCCGCGCCTGAACCCTCCGAAGATTGCCAGGTGGAAAAGCACCTTGAACTGCAGGGGAATTTCCTTTTCCTCATAGTGTTTCCTGCTTTCGGAGCCATCTTTCTTTGTGCGTCCCCAGTGGGCGACTGTATAGGGGGTGTCCAGCTGCTCAAGGAAAGACTGCGTCTGCTCTAGGGTAAAATGCTTTACGTCCGCCTGTTTTTCGACTTTAGGGGGTTTTACGCGCTGGCAAGGGTTATTTTCTATCAGCTGCCAGTATACGGCGGTATTAAGGCTGCTGCTGATAATCTGGTGTATGCGCTTGATTGTCCTTGCGCTGTAGGGCTTTTGCTTTCCATTCTGAATATAGCCTTTCTCAGAAAGTTCGCCGTATAGCCTGGTCAAATGCAGGGGCTGTATCTCTGTTAGCTTTAAATGACCGATTGCCGGCAGTATGATGTTGTCCAGGGAACTCTCGCACCGCTCAATGGAAGTCCGCTCCATCTGCTTTTCTGCATACTCAGAGAGCCATAACGCGGAATATTCCTGATAGGTCATCTTTTCTCCTTTCAGGTATTTCCCGCTCTTCACCCTGTCCTCAAAGTCCATGGCAAAGCGTTCCAGTGCTCTCTGGTTCTGCTTTTCCGTCTTATCTGGGTCGGGGGTCCATGTGGCAGTCTCCAATATCTGCCTGTCGTGTATGTCCCTGCCGTTGCTCACGGTTACCTGGTAGCTTTTCCCGCGTTTCCGTATGCTTGCCATAATGCATCATTCCTCCTTAAAATTGGGTATAAAAATAACAGCCCTGGTCTTGCCAGAACTGCCCCGAAAGGATATAATATAGCTTGTCAGAATGTGTTATATCCTTTCGGGTATATATGGAGCCGTCCCGGTGCTGGTAACGCCGGGGCAGTTTCATTTCCAGGGTTGATAAATCTGTGTATGTGGTATATAATATGCTTAACAAGAGAGCCGAAAGCTAGATGAAGCCTAGCCGCCGGTAAATAGTTTGCCACAAAAAGTAGCGCCTTACTTTACCAGAGCGGGGGCGCTATTTTTTGCGTGTAATGTTGATAACAAGAGTTATAACGGCGCAAAGCATAATTACGAATGTGAAAAGTTCACCATATGTAACCATTGGCATCAGCCCCTTTCGTAAAACTCGGCGGCTGGCATATCGCCCCTTCGGCTCCCTGGTTAAGCATATTATATTGTCATGGTGCAGCAGTTCCCCGATTTAAAATCGGGAAAACAGGAGGATTTAAAATGCGGGTGCTGAATAGCCCTGTGACGCTTCCAGCCACCCATATTTGGACGTAATGTCTGATGGCAGTAATATTTCAATAAATGCATTAAACGCTTGTATGGGGCGGATAGAAGCAGCCAAAGACAATTTGTCCGTGGTTAGAGCCCATTTGGGATTTACCGGGGATAGGTAAGGGACATTTGGATTTTACCTGTTGCCTACAGGATTATTCCTGTGGGGGCTCGCCGGGGTTCTTTTGATATTCGGGTATTTTGGTGAGCATATCAATTTGCTCCGCAGCTTTTTCCCGACCAATATCGTTTAAGTTCTCATAAAAGTCTGGCATGGTAGGTGTCAAATCTGTAAGTTTTTGAAGATTTTCTTTAAGATTTTGGACGATTTCCTCAGGCATTTGGGTATTTTGTTTTAAATATCCCCCAATTATTTTGGCGCAATCTTTTATGTTTTCATTAAGTTTATCATAACTTTCTCTTATTCGTTCAATATAGTCAGAAACTTTTCGGGCTTCTTCTTCTGTAATTTCCTCATTAGCCGCTTGCTTTATGAATATTTTTTGTGCTTCTGCATCCAGTCTTTCTCTTTCAGGGTTCGGATTAACTCGAATACTACCATCATAATTATTATGTGAAGATAAAGGAACCGTAAATGGTCCGGGCGGTGCTGTCATTTCATAAGAATTAACTGGCCTGGCACGCTTCATTTCAAGCTCAACATTTTCTAATTCAAAATTATCATCTAATAAAAGATATAAAGGAAAGTCAAAAAATTTAGCTATTTGCTTTTGCATCTCCATATTTGGTTCTCGTTTTCCGTTCTCCCAATTATAAATTGCATTTTGTGAAACATTCAAATAATCAGCTATTTGTTTTTGTGTCAGTCCTTTTGCTGTTCTCAATTTTTTTATTTTATTTGAAAATTTCAAAATATACACCTCCCATGCATACATAATAGCAAATTGGTGTATTTTTTTCAATTTGCTATTGCAATTATAGCAAAATGGTGATATGATGTCAATATCAAAACACCAAAATGGTGATTTAAAGGAGGTAAATACATGAAAATCAACAGAGATAAAGTTGATATTTGCCGGGCAAGAAAGAAAAAGAGTGTGGCAGATTTGGCAGAAGCCTATGGTGTAAGCCGGGCGAGGATGAATGTCATTCTCAACCAAAGAGAAGTATCTGTTGTTTCTGCTGGAAGACTGGCAGATGCTCTTGGGTGTGATGTAACTGACATTTTGGAGGACTAAGAAAGGGGGCAAGCATGGCAAAACTTACGCCAATGAAAGCAATCCGTAAGAAGTGTTTGGAATGTTGCTGTGGACAAGTGAAAGAAGTGAGGCTATGCACAGTAGAAAAATGTGCATTGTACGAGTACCGAAACGGTCACAGACCTAAAGGCAATGAAATTATCACTGAAAACAATTAAATCAAAAAAACGTAAGCTACGAGGGGAGTTTTTGCGTAGAAAAGGAGAAAAGGCAATGGCAAAAGTATTCACAGACTACATGGCAGTGAACGAGAAGTCGTTGCAGGGCTTCACGGTCGCTGAGGCTCTTACAGGGTTCATTGAGGGTGGCGGCATGATGATAGGTTTGGAGCGGACGGTTGACAACGTGACGCTTGGCATAGACATAATCTTCAGCCCGGTCCGGGACGAGCATGCAACGCCGCTCATGGTATCAGAGGAATATGTGAAACGCATTGACTGACAGGGAGGGAGAGAAGATGGAACAGACCGTACAGATGGTGACATTGAAAGAAGCGTCCAGCCGGACAGGCATATCATACGACCGCCTGAGGAAGATGTGCATAAACCGCCAGATTGTGCATATCAGGGCGGGGAGCAAGTTCCTGCTCAACTGGGAGAGGCTGGTGGACTACCTTAACACTGGGGAACAGGGGGAAGTTAATTGTGAACGATGAAAATAAACCAGTCGGAAATCAAAAGCGTTATTTTTGGCTGAAACTCCCGAAAAACTATTTCAGCCATTTAGAGCAAAAGAAAATGAGGAAACATGAGCATGGGAAAGATATGCAGATTGTGTATCTGCGCATGATGCTTCTTGGCATTGACAAAGGCGGTTATATCTACTATCAAGGAGTATATGACACTCTGGAAGAGGAGCTTGCAGAGGAATTTGACGAGCCGGTGGAGATTGTAATTGTCTCAAGAGTTTGTTGCAAAACAAATGAATCTTTCACGTCCTACAATCAGTGCTATTGAATCCGGGCAGAGAAAGGTTACTGCTCAGGAGTTGGATGGTTTTTCAAAATTATATGGGATAAGCATTGAAGAATTGATGCATGGGAAAAAAACGGAAACGGCTGAAATGGAAAAGTTTGCACGGGCCTTTTCGGAACTGTCGGAAATCGACAAAAAGGAAATTATGAATTTGATTGATTTTAAACGTAGGTATAAGGAGAGTCTAAATGGCTGATAAGCAGAATCATTTGTATTGTTCGGGGATGACTCCTGAAAAACTGGCAGAGAAAGTTCTTGAGGATAAGTATGGAGAGAAAATGCCTTCTATTCCCATTAATCCTTTTAAGCTGATGCGTGATTATGGAATCGTTTATCAGTTTATGGGATTTAAGGATTTAGAAGGCGTTTATCTTGTGCCGGAGGATGCCATGGATGTGGCGGTTGTCGGTATAAATTATAAGCGCAATATTACCAGGCAGCGTTATACAGCGGCGCATGAGCTGTGCCATCATTTGAAAGACAGGCAGAATGAAGCATGTCCTATTGGCTCAAAAGATGAAATAGAGAAATTTGCGGAGAAATTTGCAGCAGAATTGTTAATGCCGAAAAAGGTTTTTTTGTTCTGCCGCCCAGGAATATATGGATAATGGAAAGGTTTCTTTCGATGGGGCATTGCATTTAGCAGATTATTTTGGGGTTAGTTTCCGTTCCTGCGTATTGCGTCTGGCATATACGTTTCATTTCTTGGAAGGGGAGTATTCAGACCTTAACAAACGAATTTCGAGGTATAAGCCGGATAAGAAAAAGGCTGAACTTGGAATAGATGTGGAAAATATTGAATTGCTTGATCAAGCGGTTGATTCCTATCAATTTTATTTTCAAATTGAAGAAGACATTGTGTGGCATAGGTTTAAAAATGATTTTATATATAATGAAAACCGTATGGAAGGTTTGGACATAGATGAAGATGAAGTGGCAGAAATTGTAACGGATTTGAGACTGAACCGACAGAAAAGCGCTTTTTGTAAGGAAAGTTATGAGGACATGATACAAGTTGTCGGCCATGCTGCATTATATGATTATATTATAGAGACTAATGATAAATTAAGCATTTATAAAATTTTGGATTTAAACAAAAAACTTTTCCAATATGCTCCTTTTCCAGAGGAATTCGGCAAGACAAGAACAGATAACAATTTGGTGCTTGGAACAAAATTTGAATCGGTAGACTGGCGGGAGGTTGCACAGGAGCTTATAAAACTACAGGAACCGGTAGATAGCCTTGTAGAGCAAGTGGAGGAGTTGTCAATAAGCGAGTACTTGCTCCGTGCAATAAAAATTCATCATCGAATAACACAGATTCATCCTTTCAGAGATGGAAATGTAACACAGAGACACTTGCAGAAAGCGGCGTAACAGCGGCAAACTGCTTTGTATATAAAATTGAATAACAAATATGCTAAAGGATATCCCATCTTTTATTTGAGTGGATGTTCTTTTCTGTTTTTTATCAGAATAAAATTATTGACAATGCGCATAATACGCATTATAATATAGACAAATAAAAAGAAAGGAGCGATGCCATGAAATGAATCAGGAGGTATTGAATGAGATTTAGAGAAATTGAGAATATGATAGAAAAAGATGGCTGGTATCAAGTAAAGCAAAAGGGTTCACACCACCAGTACAAACACCCGACTAAGCCAGGAAAAGTCACAATACCAGAACATGGAGGGGATTTGAACCCCGATACAGTTAAATCAATTCTGAAGCAAGCGGGGCTTTAAGCCACACTTGCTCAATCTTTATAAAAGGAGGCGAATATATTGAAATTAATCTATCCGGCTATATTTAAGCCTTTTACAGATCAAAGCGGCGGATATGTAGTAGAATTTCCGGACTTGCCCGGTTGTGTAACGGAAGGTAAAAACTTAGAGCAAGCTATTGAAATGGGAATTGACGCGGCTAGCGGTTGGATATTGGGAGAACTGGAAGACGGAGAGCAAATACCATGCGCTTCTGATTATTCAGAAATAACCGCTGAAGATGGGTGTATGGTAAATATGCTATTACTGGACATTGATTCCTATGAAGAAAAGTATGGTGAAAAAGCAGTAAGAAAAAACCTTACTATTCCTGCGTGGCTGAATACTTTTGCTGAAAAAAATAATATCAATTTCTCTAAACTTTTACAAGATGCTTTATTTTCAATGGCACAAGCAAAATAAATAGGTATAGGGAGCTGCCCTTTATAGGGTAGCTTTTTTTGAACTTCCCATATTATACGGCTTTAGAGAGGACAGATGAGCACGGAGAGTATACGGAATTACTTAGAGCAATAATTCGTGAATTGTTTCGGACGATTATGCGGATGAATAGTAAACAGGAACTTAGATAGAAAAGGCTGAGAATTTAAAATGCATGGTGGGTACATAGTTTTGTTCTAAAATTCGTTCTAAAGAAATATTTTCATAATGTTTTACGTCCACAGCGTAAATGAATTTTCTGATAAGGCTCAAACCCTTGATTTATGGGTATAAATGGAATCGAATCAGTTTAAATCAATCCATAAAGCACCGCCTTGTATAGCGTTCGGGACGCAGAGGCCGCAGGTTCAAATCCTGTCGCGTCGAGTAACGAAAAGCCAGTAAAACCAAGGCTTGTGGCAGAAGTTAAGCACTCCGTAATGGTGTGCTTTTCTTGCTATTGACTAACACTGCCAGCACGTTCCGAGCGACAGCCGGTATCGCTGCTGTTCCGTCTATATTTGCGCATGAGGTTTATGGTCTTGTCTGGAAGAGTAGCCGTCCGGTTAGAGGAAAAGGTTTTGGGGGCTTTTGTGATGATGCCGTCTTTCGTTCTGGCAGATGGCAAGCGTGGTTTTGGTGTTGTGTATCATATATTACAGCCCCGCTGGGACATTCCCGCAGGGCTGTACTGGCTGTGCCTTAATAATCATATTCAAATGTCTTGTACCCCTCTGCCTCATACCAGGCTTTTGTCTCATAATGCAGCGGTATGGACTGCCATACCCTCTTTCCGCCACAGCCCTTGCATATGGCAGATGGTGCATACTTCACGTTCAGCGGGTAATATTCAGCGCGGTAGGTATAGTCTTCGCCTTTGTTCTTATGCCCATAGATATGCTCCTTCTGCTTGCAGTCGCACCAGCCTTTGTCATACTTGGTTTTCTTGACCTTTTTGCACTTTGCGCAGTATTTGTGTTCTTTTTCGGGCAGGATTTCCCCGCAGTTGCAGCGGTAACGCATCGCCATCACTGTCCGTACCTTCGTGGCGTGTGCCTTCCAGCTGTGCTTTGCCACGGAAACTTTCAGTTTCTTTGACTTCCCGCCGTATTTTACCGTCAGGGTCGCCGTGCCGTTCTTTTTGAACGTTGCCTTGCCCTTCCTGTTCACGGAAATGACCTTCGCGTTGCTGGACTTATACTTCGCCTTCGCCGTGACGTCCTTCGGCCCCTGGGTCACTTTCAGCTGCACGGCTGTCTTTTTATGCACGGTGAGGTTTGTCTTTGCCAGCTTTATGCCGTTTATTTTGGTCGCTGCCTTTACGGTGATGTCCTTTGCTGCTGCCTGTGCCTGTGCGGGCGGGGTCATGCCTGATGACATTGCGGTTGTGAGCGCCATTGCTGCTGCCAGTTTCCTTAACCAGTTCTTCTTCATATCAAGTACCATCCTTTCATTCCATAAATGTCAATCTGCTTTCTATTCGTTCCTGCCGTTACAGTCCTTGCATGGTTTGTGGCGGCAGGTATCGCATAAATCCTTAAAAATTCTTCTGGTTCTCTGTCCTGTTTTTGGCATTTAAAATGTCAATAAGTATGTTTTTCATGTTTATCTTTTCTTTTTTATTAAGCACAATGTCCCACAAGGACACTGTGCCTAATCCAGTGGCTGTCATTTTTCTGAAACTGTATAGCCTTCTTTTTCATAAATTTCTTTTGTTTTGTAATGTTCCGGTTCTGGCTGTCCTTTCTTCTTTGCGCCACAACTACATACATAATAGTCTGTATATTTTACATTCAGTATATGATATTTATAAAAATAATTATTCTGTTCACCGTTAAGAAGGTGATTTGTCATATGTGATTCATGGTTTTGTTCAGTTAATATTTCACCACAATTGCAAATTACATACGATGCCCAGACTTTCTTTACTTTCTTATGTGCCTTCCAGTTATGGCCTGCCACGGTGATGTTCAGTTTCTTTGTCCTTCCGCCATATTTTACAGTAACAGCTGCCTTGCCGTTTCTCTTAACAGTGAGCTTTCCATTTTTGCTTACTGTGATGACTTTTTTGTTTGCAGATTTATACGTGGCCTTATTCGTAACAGTCTTTGCGCCCTGCTTTACAGTGAGCTGCACGGTCTTCTTTCCATGAACCGTGAGTTTTGTACCCTTCAACTTTGCACCGGTTTTCGGACTTTTTACTTTTATGGTGATATTCTTTGCTGCTGCCTGTGCTGGCATGGACGGAGCCGTCCCCGCCAATGTGATGGCGAGTGTCAACGCCATAGCTATTCCCCTTAACCAGTTCTTCTTCATCTTTTTCATAGTGTGTCGTCCTTTCTTTTCTTGCTTTTAGTTCGCCATATGCCGTAGCTGTAGCCATGTGGTTTCCAATCTGAGTGTTTACCCATGTCTCTCTGTGCAGTTTGGCGCACACAACATGATAAATGTTCCCATACTAAAATAATAAAACTTAGTTTTAGAAAAGTAAAGGGGGAAATATGCATGGTTTTGTCAGAATTTAAAAAAACGTCACAGGAATTGCCGGAAAAGGGGGATTACGGTTTGCCGCCTTGGAAGACTGCCGCCATTCACGCATACTTTTTATAGTGGCAGAATTGGAACCGTCCGTTCGCACAGCCGACCCACCGCCCTGTTAGGAACCGTCGCTCTGTGCGCCCGTAAGCGGGACACTAGGCACTCAAAATCATAGACAAGGAAAAAGGGGGATGGGGACGGAAGTCTGCCGGATTCCCGGTTGTGCATTTTCGTGTTGCAAAAACTGTTTATGTGGTTTATAATATGCTTAACAAGGTAGCCGGAAAGTGAGTGCAGGTCACCCGACCCGGCGAATATGAATCAAGTTAAAAAATAGCTGTCATTCTCGCCAAAGAACAGGACGGCTATTTTTTATGTCTGTGGTTATCTATGTAAGTTAGTATCGCCACCAACATGATGACGAAAGTAAATATGTCATTCCACGAAACCATAAGCACCACCCTTTCCGTCAAGGTCTCGGATTGGGTAAGAGCACGTCCCCCGGCTACCCGGTTAAGTATATTATGTTGTCATGATACAGTTCAATTCCTCCAATTTGTCCGTGGCTGCGCCCATTTGGGTTTTGGAAAGGAGGGGTAGAGGACTTTTCCCTTTGTCCGAAATTCGGATAAAGCCTTTCGTTGTTAAAATAATATAACTTGGTTTCGGAACAGTAAATGGGAAATATGCATGATTTTGTCAGAATTTTTGAATCATTGCAGGAACTGCCGGATTCCCAGTGGAAGAAAACCCTTGCAACAGGGCTTTGAGTATGCTATATTATAGACATAAAGAGAGCAGCCGCCCACAAGGGGTTGACCGAGATTAAGAATAGCAATGTCACTCATCTACCGGTCAAAGTATCAGGGTGGCTTTTGCTATGTATGGCTACTTACAAACCGTAAACACGAATGTAAGGAACTGTCCA
>CANOHX010000042.1 GCA_947565885.1 uncultured Lachnospiraceae bacterium | reverse complement strand
CCTCATGCCAAAGTATTTATCAGCATCAATATAAAACCCCAAAACTCCTCATCCTCAAGTATAGCAGATTTACATGCGAAACATATAAAATTTTCTGGATAAAAATATTAAATTATTGTAAAATATGACCTAAGGAGGGACCCACGCAGTGGGAGGATCCCTTAGGTCTCCTAACGCAGCCTTGAAAGTTCCTTGACCTAAGGAGGGACCCACGCAGTGGGAGGATCCCTTAGGTCTCCTATCGGAGCCATAAAAGTTCATTGACCTAAGAAGGGACCATATGGCACGAGGAGCCCTGATGCCTTGTAACGGCTTCAATGAAGTATATCATGAGGAGGGACCACAATTGGATATCTACCATAACCAAAGCATACATGAACATAGCGGTCGCGGAACCAAATTGACACCGCTGCCTGTCAAACAGACCTTTTTCTGGGAAAGACAGGAAATTTATATCCCTGCCGTCTATGTGGGCAAAGCCGGCGTTGTCCTGGATGTCTGCGCCAAAATTTCTTTAGATGACATGACTGGCTTCCTGCAAAAATGGGACCAATGCCGACGTCTTTCCCTGAAAACGCAGGAAGATTTTGAACAGATGGAGGCAGAAAATCCTGCCGCCCGAGATTTTACCGTAAAAATGAGCCTGGACAGCATACCATTGGAAAATAACATGAGCAGCAGCCTGTACTGGTATCCGCCAAGCATATTTCAATTATTGGAAGAAGAATCGGCAGACGATGAAAGCACGTCTGCCCAAGAAAATAAAAACAGCCATAATGCAGAAACACTGATGGAAGCCTATGGCTGTGACAGAGATTGCCTCTGGCGCATCAGCCGCCATTCCTTCAACTGGAATGACAGACCCATCCTATCCCCACGGAACATTTCACTAACCTTGCGGGCAGATACATTTTCCATCACTGCAGGACATTTTACTACAGATTCCTCCCTTGGCTATCCCGACAAGAAAACTATAAAAACTCTGCATCCCATTACCGGCAAAGAATACACGCTGACATTGCATGGATGTGTACAAACCAACGCTGACATAAATGGCAGCACCGAGGATAACCTTATTTATCCGCAATACCTGCAGGAACTCTGCTACACTATATCGCCAAAAATTAGCCGCCAGTTCTTTGACATTCTTGACTGCGCCGAAAGCGAACCTGCAAGAACCCGGGAAAGGGACGGAAATACCTGTAGTTCAGACGGACCCACAGCCGTTTTCCTGGCAAGCAAATCTGCCAGTAAAAATTTTCAGACAGCCGTTTCCTCCTTACATTTTTCGCCTGTAGAAACCGTACGCTGGAGGATTGTATTCCACATAAGACCAAAAGAAGATATGCAGATAACTCTGCCGATTTAATTGTGCAACGGAAAGGGATAGGGTATAATATCCTTTCTTTCCCTGCAAACGGCCGATTAAGAAACCCATAGGCTCAGTGGCTTTTTTGTATGGAAAAATCTGATTGCCGGATAATTTTGGGTGTGCTATAATCTTTCGTAGGAGAGGTCGTGGTACAAGGTGGTGAGCCTCCCTCACTTCACAGAAGAAGGGAGGTGCGCATATGGATACATACCAGATTTTAACCCTATTATTTTTGGGCGGTAATTTTCTTATTGCGTTGCTTTCCTACATAGATAGGAATAATAAGCACAAATAACAAGCCTACCTTGTACTTTGCCGAGGACAGGTAGGCTTTACACTTATCTGGGAGGCTAACCACTTTGTGGGCAGTTGCTCCTTTTCTGTAATATAACATTTCTGCATTTGAAAATCAACTGCATTTTTTAGAATCCGGTAAAAAAGATTGAAACAGGCATAAAAAAACGTTTACCTGGCTAATTTTTCCAACCACTCACTTTCTTTAAAACCTGTAAGCACCACGTCACCGCTTACGACCAGCGGTCTTTTCACCAACATCCCATTTGTGGCAAGCAGCTGCAATTTTTCCTCATCATCCATCGCAAGAAGCTTATCCTTGAGCTGCATTTCCCTATATAACATCCCGCTGGTATTAAAGAATTTCTTGATTGGCAGACCACTCTTTTGATACCATTCTTTTAATTCTTCATAGGAGGGATTGTCCTCCACAATATGGCGGTCTGTATACTCCATATCATGTGCATCCAGCCACTTTTGGGCTTTCTGACAGGTAGAGCATTTCGGATATTCAATAAATAACATTTTAAATTACCTCCTATATTTTATTTATGTCAGGTGTAAAACACCGCTATTCTATTAATATTTCATTTTCTATACTATCATTATTTGCTGCTTTCAGCAACTCATACTCCAATTCTCCTTTTACACGGTTTGAAGCATCGGAATCCTCCAGAATTAAATCCGTACATTTTACACTGACACGCAATGCCTGCAATTGAACTTCTGTTTCCAGTAAATTTACTAAATATACGGTTTGATTACAAATTCCATACAATAAGTCCGCTTTTATAACTTCCATTTGTGAAAACGCTACATTTTTGGGCAATTTCCACACATCAACACTAGAATTTTCTTTTTTCTCCAAAGAATAGCTGATTATCTGTATATGGCTGCTATATTTTATAAAAATTTTAACAAGATTGCTTTTCATGACACGAGTCGCCGCAAAGCATTCAAATTCTGAATTGAGATACGTTATGGGCGGGCTTTGTTCTTCCCCCTGCTTTAAAAGCAATCGCCCTTCTTCCACATACAAGTACCCTTTATAGTCAAGAATGCAGAGCATATTCTTCTCATTCGGCAACAATGGCAATAGGCAAGTCTCCTGATATTTAAAACTATGCAACACTAATTTTAAATACCCCTCTTGTTCTAGCAATATGAAAGAAGGAGTTATCTGCGATAAACTGCACTCCTCAGACATCTGATGGATTTTCTGAGGATCTGACTCAAAAAACACTTCTCTATCTGAATAAAAAAGAATATCATTTTCCAATAAACAAAATCCCTTAAAAGAACGTCTCACTTGATTTCCATGATAAATTATCTCATAATCCTCCAACACGTCAGACTGCAAAAAACAGAACTCCGCCAACTTTTGATTTTCGTATAAGACATAGACGCTAAATCCATTTCCTTTCATGCAAGTCTGTACATCCAATATTTTGTCATCGTTCCCCATAACCAGACCATTTAAATCAGCTCCTCTTACATCTACTCGTTCCATGGCAACATTAAACAATCTCAGATTTCTCATTTGGGCATTCGCTAAGTTTACATCTTTCAGAGAACAATTCCAAAGATACAGGTTATTTGCATAGATTCCATGTAAATCAATATTTGACAATTCATTTTGCAAATAGTACAGAACGGAAAACATATTCGTTCCTAACCGCTGTTTTGATTCTTCATTAGCCGATTGCAACAGCTCTACAATACATGCTTTCACTGCCTCTTTTAATTGAATATTCTTTTTTACAAGCTGCGCAAAAAAATCAAGCATCTCCGGTGTTAGTTCAAACGACTGCAAACGCTCTTCCATCCGCTCGAATAAACCTAAATCCCCTACAATGTACTCTTTCACCATCTTATATAATTCCTCAGCCACTAAATATTCACGGATCGCATTATGAAAAAAACACAGCCCATATTTATTTTCATTTATTTTGCGCAAACGAATCACATTATTTGTCTCTCCTGATAATAAACTCCAACTAAAGACCACAATTTCCGGGCCTTCACCCTCTGTCATTTGAATGGAGATTTGTCTCGCCCATTTATGCAGCCGTTCAAAAACTTCTTCCTCTGTTAAGTGAGAATCATTTTCCAAATAACGCCGTACAGATTTTTCTACAATTGCCTGTAAAATATCTATTTCATCAACATTTTCTTCCAAATTAATGGAATCCAAAATAGCCTCGCGTACAAATCCAAAATATAACGGCTTTTGCGCAATACTCATGAGCTTTTTGTTCTGTGTTATCCTAGAATCTCTGCTTTCCTCCCCACATTCCATCTGCTGTTCCACATGTTTCAGCTTTTGAATTGCGTCTTCTATCTGGCAGTCGCCGATAAAAATCTGGGCAAACTTATGAAAAGGCGACTCGTCTTGCCGGCTCTTCATACAAGATTTAAAATCAGACTCCCTGGAAGTAATGATAAAAAGCGAATCTGACCCGCATTGATTACGGAAATTCTTGCATATGTGCTTCAGGAAACGAATCTTTAACTCGCTTTCTCCCAATCCAGAAACAATCTCATCCAATCCGTCTAGAATAATCAGCTTCCTCAAATGCTTATTTATACCCACATTCTCATATTGCTTCAAACCTTCTTCTGCAAATTTTTTTGCTGCCGCATCTACATTCTTACTTTCCAGTTCCAAAGAGTGATTAGACAATTTAAACAGCATAGGAAAGTAAGGATAACTTTCCTGATGCTCACAAACTGTATGAACAATATTATCTGTCATAACCGTTTTTCCCGAGCCATACTCACCAATCAGAAAAATATTCTGTTTTCTCGCTAGTTTTTCAAAAATCTGCTCTGAAACATTTTCACCCTGTATTGTCTTGAGCAGCATCTGCTCTTGAATATCAAAAGTTTCTTCTATTGGATATTCTCCCAAGATATTGTTAATGGGCTCCTCCCACTCCTCATTCCCTACAATAAAATAAAAAATCCGCTCAAATAACTGCTTTTTCTCTTCCGCTGTCATCTCAGGCGGCTCATGCTGATATATATTCCGGTAAGCCTCCTCATCCAATGAGAGAAATTCTTCGCAGGTAATGCTTGTCTGACTTGAACAAAAGGCCCGAAGTTTCACCGAAGAAACTGTTCTGTTCCATTTTTCAAATAATTTTTCATAGAAATCATTCTGCAAATTGCCAAATGGATTGACCAAAATCCATATATTATTTACATCTTCTTCTGAAAACATAAAAAACTGCAACAAGTTATAAGCGTATTTTTCTATAACCAGCCGGGCATCTCTTCCTGCACTCATTTTATCCAGCAAAGTACTATAATTTTTGCATTCAAACCCAAGACGATAGACTCTCTCATAATATCTAAAATCCATCCCCACATCATAGCCAAACTGCATGCCCGAAGTCTGCCGAATGGGCTGCTTCGAAAACTGAAGCGGTGCAGCTATACTCTGAGAACTGTTGATGTTTTCCATGCACCATTTACAGAGCTCCCTCAATACCCGCTCTACCGCCAATTCCAATTCCTTTGGCGGCGTAGGCTTGCACATATAAACTGTTTCTTGTCTACCATCATTCTCTATATTTTCCGTTACTTGTTCGGTTTCTTCTCTGTGAAATTCAGGAGTGATAGAAGAAACAAGCTTATGGTTAATCAAATAGATAAGATAGATATAATATTGTTCCTCCTGCGGATAAACAGATTCATAATTTCCATCTTCTCCTATACAATAAAGTTCTTGTAAATCTTTGTCCACAATATCTTCCAGCAAAGATTGCTTGTGATTTTGCAGATATTCAAGACCAAAATCATATCCCCTCTTCAGGCATTGCCAAAACTCCTCTGCTTCTGCCGCCTCACTCTCTTGTTCATTATCTATTTCCTGCTGTGCACGATACATATTATAACACAACAAATCTGTTACATTGTAATAGACAGCTTCTTGCTCCAACCTTTCAAATCGAAAAATGGAATAATTGATATCTTTCTGAAAGACCAGGAGGTCATGGGTAAAAAAAGATAAGGATATATCGTATGTCCCCACAATAAATCCCTTATTTCCAATGCATGTACCATATCTTCACACACTATCAGAAAATATACCTGTTTATTCAGCAAAAATTGAGTATTGGCAGGAAGTATCCCATTTTGATAATTTTCAAACAGAAAATCATACCTCCTAATTTTCTCTGCCAGTTCCTCTTTCCAACCAGTAAAACGGCGACGCGTCTCCAACAAGAAAACACTATTGGAAAAAGTTATTAATCCTGAAGGTTTAATAGGAGTATTTGAATCACACCACAAAAGCTCGCGTATATAAAATGAACGCATAAAATCAAATTTTTCTTTATACGCCAAGATAATTTGATTCGTCGCCAGATACCTTTTAATCATGCTTGTCGGCGTTGCCAGCAATGCCTCCTGATAGGAAGTACGCTTAATGCCCAGATACCCTCTTAATAGCGCCTCTCCATTTTTATTCAAAAAATAAACTCGATATATCCCTTCTCCTTCATTACTCGTAAATCGAATCCTATCAATCAACCCCAGACTCAACATTGTATCAAGCCTCTTGTTTAATTTATCTCGAGTAAGCCTTTGAGGAAGTTCTCCTCTGCTGAAAAGCAGCGACATAATCTGTTTGGATGTACAGAAAATCAGTACATTAATTATCTTCAAAATATTAAAGTGTTGCTCATTTATGTGTCCCATTTTTATCCTGCTTTTTACCAAAGAAAAGTTTGGCACTCCATTCGGCGTAGATTCAAATTCCTTTTCATCCGCTTCCCTTAAACTAAAAGGGCTAACAACCGCTTTTATCTCCATATCAAACAAAGAACCTGTCTTTTTCGTTTTCCTCTCCTCCGTGACATCATTGGCACTACTTTCATCTTCCTCCTGCGGGATATCATCCGTCTCCTGCTTTTCAATATCATCAGCTAAAGCAGCTCTTACCAAATGCTTTTCTTCATCAATTTCTGTAATTACCACTTTTACTTCCTTTTGTTCTGATAAATCCTTGCCAGATTGAAATTCAATATAGATATGCTTTGAGTATGGGATAAAATACTTATTTTGCTGCAGAAGTTCACGCATAGGAACCCCTTCGGCGATTTCGCCAATTTTCAAATTTTCGCATTCCGGCTCCCATTTCTGCTCGAAGTCTAAACATGTAATTGCACCCACAGTACTGTGCTGCGGTTTTTCTATAGACTCTAAAAAAATTATCGTACCCTCTATATATTCACCTACAGAATAATATCTGTCAATTTTACAACAGCCTGTCGGTCTCCAAAGGAGATTCCGTGCAGAAATATAAAAGGCAAGCCCTTCTTTCACATCAACGAACGCGTAGGAACCTTCATTATCAATATAACTAATAATTCCGCTAATCTTATCTTTGTGTGCCAATAATGACAGCTGTCTCCTGCCCTCCGCTTCTACTGGTATATGCGTTGCTACAAAAGTCCTCTGCCTTTTATCTAATTTAAAGATACCGACACAAAAACTCTTCCCTACAAAATACTCATTATGAAGTTTTCTGTTCTGGGTAAGGTATCCCCGGAATATTTTTCCGCGGATATTATGGTAATCAAGATTGATATACTTTTCATCCTCTGATTGGCTCACCGCAAAACATACGATGAATTCTCCTTTCTGAAAACTTCTTTCTAAATTCTCCCATGCTTCATCAAAGGAATACTTGTCTTTATCGTATTCATATCCTCCAATTGGCAATAATGTATCCATCTTTATCTTACGCATCCCTTTCATGTTTAGTATATTTTTGAAATTCAAGTTATAACGACTTTTATTTCTGCCCTAACTTAATTGCATAAAAATTCCCTTATCACAGAAACCATATACTCCATTTCTTCGATACTGTTCTCCTCCGATAATGATATGCGAACAGAACTTTTCGCCACCTCTTCCCCACTCATAGATGTCAGCACATGGCTTGGGATAACTGACCCAGTCGAACATGCCGAACCAGTCGAAACACATATGCCTCTGCCATTGAGGTAAAGAAGCAGCCCTTCTCCACTTTGACCCGGAAAACATATATTGATATTCCCGCTTAACCGCCTCTCCAAATCCCCATTAAGAAACGCAGTGTCTATGCCTAGCAATTCTGAGAGAAGAAAATTTCGGAGATATTTTGTCTTACTTACACGCTCTTCAAGATTCATAAGCGCCTCCTTGAGCGCCACAGCCATTCCGACAATTGCAGGAACGTTTTCCGTCCCTGCACGCTTTCCCCATTCTTGCGAACCGCCCTCAATTAATTTTGTTAGATTGACGCCTTTTTGGCAATATAGCAATCCTATTCCTTTGGGACCATGGAATTTGTGCGCAGATGCAGATAACATACTAAAACATTCTCTGCTGCAATCTATATCCAAATGTCCCACTGCCTGTACCGCATCCGTATGAAACAGAATCCCTTTCTGCTCGCACATGCTGGCAATTTCCGAAATCGGCTGAATCGTACCGATTTCATTATTTGCATACATAACCGTCACCAGACATGTATCATGCCGAATTGCCGCCTCTACTTGTTCCGTTGTTATAATCCCACTCTTATCAACATCAAGGAAAGTAACTTCAAAGCCAAAGTTCTTTAATTTTTTTAGAACATTATGTACAGACGGATGTTCTATTGCCGTCGTAACAATATGCTTCTTCCCCGATTGATAACCGAATTCCGCCGCTGAAAAAATTGCCTGATTATTGGATTCACTCCCCCCAGACGTAAAATAAATTTCTTCTTCACTGCAGCCCATCAAATCTGCAATATTCTTTCGGGAATGCCGCAATGCTTCTGCGGCCTCAATACCAATGGAATGGACGCTTGAAGGATTCCCAAACACCGTACTATAATAATCAAACATGGCCTCTTTTGCCTTTGGATTAAGCCGCGTCGTCGCTGCATTGTCCGCATAGACCCTCATACTCCGTTCACCTCTTACCAACCTCCGTTTTTTCATTTATATTAGGAAAAAAATCTGTTTTCCTTAATAGTACCCTGTCAAACAGCTCATACCCATTATCAAACGGAAGATTAAATATTTTACCGGCAAGAGCCCTGCCCAAATCACCTGCGCAAATCACAATCGATTTTCCCATCTTAATATCCACACCATTAAATAAGTATACAATCCCATCTTTTTTTTCAAACGCTTTCAGCTCTGACATAACAGTTTCCACATCAATTCCGGCAAGCAAATCATATACTTCCAATTGGGAGATTCCAACCGTTCCTATGTCAGAATTAACCAGCTTAACATCGGAAGCCAATGCCGCTTTCATATCCTGAAACAAAACTTTAGAGCGCGCCTCAAACATTGCCGAAATAAGTTGTTCGGAGATTGGATACATGTTATTAATTCGATGAAACATACTCCTATCAAAAACTGTTGTTGATGGGGCAGTAAAATTCAGCGTATTAGAAACTATCGCCAAAGCCAGAAGACGTAATATAGCTTCTTCATTATGGCCTGCATGAAAGTAACGCTCTGCAACAATCGAAGCCGCAGCGCCTATCTTTCTGTTGTCAATCAGCGCATTGGAAAATTGACGATTATTGCCGCCTGGATGATGGTCAATTACCATTTTCACCTTATCATATGGAAAATCTTTTGGTAATTGCAATACATGATGGGTATCTACCAGCACATAGGATGAAACATCCATACCTATCTCCTCCAATTTCATAGGTTTATTAAAATGCAGCTCTTCTAGCACATATTCTGTCTCTGCATTGATATTCCCGATAACTGCCGGAACATAGTTATCTGCTTCCTGAATCGACAGTAAATAAGCCATCGCTATTGAACAGGCAACACCATCCGTATCTGGGTTTTCATAGGAAACCACACAATTCCTATTCTTCATATAAAATCCTTTCTTGTCTGACTAGATTTTCTTCATCTGCATCAACTGTACATTTTTTGCCATTCGGGTACTCAAACTTTTGAAATTCTCCAATAACCACCGCGGGGATTTTCCTCTCTCTGAGAATCACCGCAAAATGGCACAATATCGATGCTTCCGCAAACACAAATGATATCTTAGAATTATCATAAGAATGTAATAATTCCAACAATCCAATATCTGGTCTTTTGCAGAAAAATACGATATTATCTGCCTTTTTTTCCTCGCTTTCTATGCTGTCATGATAATGGATATTAAGAGAGTCATAACTTTCCAGCGATATATGGCGTATAATGCCGCTGCGTTTCCCTTTAGAAATGATGCCACTTTCTATATCAGCTGTTTTAATTTCATTTCCAGAACTATTATCTACAAAATCTATTAAATAGGGAATGACATCTTTCGACTGGCCCTTTAATATTCCAAACTCAACCACAACTGCATCGGAAGATAAAATCTGTTCAAACGCGTCAATAACTGTTCTCAATTCATTTAGGGAGAGAGAAACTCTCTTATCAGCCCCTTCGTTACAGACACACTCGATGACATGCCCCTCTATAAGTTCATACCAACGCTCTTGTTCTATCTCCTGTTTAGAAACCAACTCTTTATTCCTTAAAATATATTGACTTGTCGGGACTACTCCTTTTGTAAGAAAATGTCCTTTGGTTATTTCAACTAAATAAATCTCTTGCTCTTTCCGGATTACACCTGTGTACATCGGATTGTATATTTCTTGCAATATTACGGCGCTCACCCAATATTCATCCTTTGCTAACTGCAGAAATGAATGAACACATTCCATTATATTTTTGTATTTAGGAAACGAACGGATACCATATCTGCAGCATCCCATGGCAGAATCATTTATTTGCTTCTTATCGCCAACAAAAGAACGGATCACTTTATTGGAAATCGTCTTTGGATATACCACAACTGCGCTATACCCCGTACAATTTTCAGTCTTAGGGATTGTACCATCAGAAAGCCGATAGCCCATGCATTCATTCTGAACAAAAAGATATGCATTAGAAATTGCTATGCCGCTGTTTTGTGCAAGCAAACGCAACTTTACCTTATCATGGCTCTGTAAGGGCTTGGGAATATTACGCAATGATTCCTGAGCAACCGGAAAAACTCCTGACGCAATTCCGGTAATACTGGAAATCGGGCGGCATTGGAGATAAATAATACAATTATCTTTGATTGCCCATTCAACATCAATAGGATAATTGCATTTTTGTTCTAACGTTTTCATGGAACGGCAAAGGACTTCCGACAATTCAAAACCAAACTTCGGCTCATCATTAAATTCCAGTCCACTGTCCGTAATCCTTACCAGAATGTCTGTTCCATGTACTTTTCCACTGACCAGTCCTTCACCTATACCATGCGTATAGCTTATAATCATTTCTCCCTTACTATAATTTAAAGGATTAGATGAAAATATCACGCCTGAATAATCAGCATCAATCATTTCCTGTATGACGATGCCCATTTTATCTCTCGAATCCCAGCCTAGACTCAGGATAATTTCTTTCATTCCATCAATCAATTCATCAAAGTTCATTTCTCCTATAATGGTTTTGTAATGCCCTGCAAGGCTATTTACAAACGCATCCTCATTAAGGGAAGAAGAACGAATGGCAACATTATAGCAGCCATTGTCTTCCAAAGGCGTAAGCTTCTCTGCAAGTTTGCATTGAAATTCCTTATCATCAATATCGCTGATATTATCAGTCGCTTCAACAAAAATGGAACTCGGAATACAAAAACCGTTATCGTTCAGCAATGCAAGCCCCAATGCTTTCCCACCGAATTTCTTATTGCTGTTATTTAAACTGCTTAAATCTACAATCTCAAGCATTCTCCCCCCTCCTTTACCGATTATCTCTAAGCCGTTGGTCTATTTTATTGGAAATCATATATTGGTACACAAAATCAGGCACAAGATGCTGCCAGTTTTTTCCCTCACGAATAAATGTCCTCACCTCTGTCCCGCTTGTCACCTTATCCGCATTAGACCTAATCCACATTATATCAATATCACATCCAAGTTCCTCAAGGCTTTGCTTTTTCTCGAGGCTCCATTCATCGTATATTGTCATATAATACTTCGCATTCTGAGGCACGTAATTAAACAGCAGCTGCGGATAATTGATTGGAAACGGAACGATATCAAACTCATCAAGAGGCACTCCTGACTCCAGCATTGAACCGCGAATCATCTGAAAGCGTTCATAATAGCTTAAAGGGTTTGCATCTCCCTTTGAACGGTGGGGATTTGCGCTTGAATATTTCGTCATATTGATATCAGGATTACATATCCCGATTATCAAATACCGACACCGTTCCTTGCCTGCCAGAAGATACTCCATATGACCTTTATGTAACATTTGAAAACGTCCATGTATCACACCAACTTTGTCCATAATTTCCACCTCATTTCAAAATATCTGTATTTTCCAACTCAGTAATATCTTTAGAATTCTCCCAAATGTAATCATAAAGCTGCCGGAAAGAATCATACAGGGACCATGTATACTTTAAATCTGTCTCTGCTTTTACAATCAAATGTGGATTTTTCCATCCTCTTGATGAATCGTAAAATTTTTCCCTTTCAAAAAAATATCTTGATGCTGTTACATATTCATCATTTACAAACTGTAAACGGAAAGAAGGCAGATGGTCATATAAATGCACCTGCATACAGGCATATTTCTGTGTGAGGGAAAAAAGAGCGCGGTAAGACTCTTTGGGTACTGCATCCTTTCCTCTTAATTCCTCCAGTTCCTTATATCCATTGCCGCTAGGATCAATTACAAGAAAACGGACATCTCCTTTTTTGCTCGCCTTTACCCTTTTGAGCATCTTTTCAAATTGTTCATACTCACCATTGCTGCCCATTACCCATTTTGAACCTCCAACCCCCATAAAATAGAGTGTATGTTTTACATTTTTCATACACCGCATAGGTTCAAGTTCCGTTCCCTTAAGTTCCCCCGTGCAGTCTGTAATTCCCACTTCTTCATATTTCTTTATTAATTCATCCATATCCTGTCTTGCTTTCGATATCTCGGCAATCTGCTCGTCCTTTTTTCTCTCTTTCTTATTTGTTTTATGTATAAAAATTCCCTCGCCAATAGTAATTGCTAACAAAACAAAAGCAATGCTCATAGAAACCGTCGGCACTTGCACATTAGAAAAAAGAAACGGCAGACCAAATGAAACAACAGCCGAACATACGCCTCCTATTACGCCATCCAGAATAACATCCTTTTTATTATTTTCCATCCCATACTCCTTATTATTATAAACAATGTAGTTACAACCCAATAAGCATCTATATCCCATATCCTTGTGCAATTAGCTTAATTACAATATTATAAACTTAATTATTGATAACTCAATATGGATATGCCATACTTTGTCGAATTATAGCATATTTTGGAGACAAGTCCTGACCTGTAAGAGATGCCATAAAAAGTATTGCTGTACCATATTTACTTACAAAAAGTATGATGCTATCATATTTATTTAAGGGGAGAGTGATATTATGATTTTTCAACCAAGGCAATTTGGCATCGTATTAAAAAATGCCCGAATAGACAAAAAACTTACACAGGCTGAACTGGCTGAAATATTAGACATATCTTTATCATATTTAAAGGATCTTGAACGCTTCCGCAACAATCCAAGTTACGAAGTATTTGAAAAGACCATTCGCTATTTCAATTTATCCGCAGACACAGTTATTTATCCTAACCAGAACCATGAAAGCAATACTTACCATAAAATAGAACGTCTGCTGAACCTCTGCGACGAAGAGCAGCTTCAGGTAATTCTTGCCACCACGGAAGCTCTGGTTGCCATGGGAAGAAAGGATTAGGTTCTTTGATGAACCAAAATACTTTCTCCCTGCTTGAACACAGTCAACGTATATAAATCAGAAAATGACCACACGCGAAACCGTGTAGTCATTTTCTATGTGCGCAGCAAAACCCGCGCCAACTGAACGTTATTTAATCCTTATAGCAAATAAGCAGCCCTTTACCTGTTTTTACCTTAATCCCTGTTTTCATAAAAATTTTCTTATACTTTTTCAATTGCCTGGTCGGCACTTTTACTTTCAAACTGCCCTTGGCTCCTTTGAATACCTGTTTCCCTACGGAATTAAGCTTTGTTGATTTGATGGTTATCTTGCCAAGCTTTTTACACCCTTTGAACGCGCTCTTCCCAATCGTTTTCAAGCTCGCTCTTGATGACTTACCGAGGTAAGCTGTCTTTAGCTTAATACAGCCGGAAAATGCACTTGCTCCAATCGTCTTTACATTATCGCCAATCGTCAGGCTCGTCAGTTTCTTATTGTTCTGCATTGCCTTTGATTTGATGGAGGTTACTTTATATTTCACACCGTCCGCGCCTGTAACTGTATTAATCACAACTTTCCCTGACGCGGATTTTGCTGTTGTCAGTTCCACTTCCTTACCAACTTTTGTTACTTTATAGGTGAGCTGACCAACCGTAAAAACTCTGCCTTTTGCAAACGCTTCCTGACTTCCGCCGCTTCCTGGCTTATCTCCTCCAGGATTGCTGCCGCTTCCTGGCTTATCTCCTCCAGGATTGCTGCCGCTTCCTGAGCTATCTCCTCCAGGATTGCTGCCGCCTCCTGAGCTATCTCCTCCAGGATTGCTGCCGCCTCCTGAGCTATCTCCTCCCCCTGAACTGTCTCCGCTTCCTGAGTTATCTCCTCCAGGATTGCTGCCGCTTCCTGAGTCATCTCCTCCAGGATTGCTGCCGCTTCCTGAGTCATCTCCCCCAGGATTGCCGCCGCTTCCCGGCTCATCTTCTCCAGGATTATCTTCGGGGACATATTCATAATGTATAGTCGCCTGCGACACTACCGATGCTGTATCGCCTATCTTACCTATGCTGTTCCACTGCTCTTGCGTACCGGTAAAATATATATCTTTTAAAGGACATGCTGTGAATGCAGCTATCCCTATTGTTCGTACACTGTCTGGAATTATGACGGTAGTAAAACTTCCACAGGAAGAAAATGCCCACGCTCCTATACTTTCCGCGCCTTGCGGAATTTCCACTCCTGCAAGCATCATACAGCTCTGAAACATTCCCTCACCAATACGGTCTATACTTTGGGGTAACTTTACATTCATCAGATAATAGCAACGTGTAAACAGATTGTCACCTAGTATAACTTGCTTGCTGCCGGGAGCAAACGTTGCGCTTACCAGTGCCTGGCATTGGAAAAAAGCAGCGGCCCCCACCTCCCTAATGCTTGCCGGCAAATCTATAGATGTGAGACTTGTACAAGCACTGAAAGCATTTTGTCCGATTGTTTCCACTCCTTCAGAAACCGACACTGAACTAAGATTCTGGCATTCGCAAAAAGCACTGTCACCAATGTTTTTCACATTGGAAGGAATATCCACAGAAATTATTGAAGAACCGTAGAAAGCGTAGTTGCCAATTGTTTCTACACTGGAGGAAATCTCTGCACTGTAAACCTCACAGTTCCAAAAGGCGCTGTTTCCGATACTGGTAACGCCATCCCCAATAATAAGCTTCCTAATCTTGTCTCTGTTATCGTTCCACGGCTGTTCTTCCGCACTGCTGTAATCTGGCATGTCACCCATTCCGGATATTGTCAGCGTTCCCGCTTTTGTCAGATTCCAGGCAAGGCCGCCCTCAAGAGTTCCAGAGGCGATTGATACATTGGCTTCCGGGTCATCTGGCGGAACATAGCCTTCCGGATAACGGGTAATATAATGACTGGTATCGTTCATCACCTCTTCCTTAGATATCGCCCTTCCCCAATGAACTTTACCTTTATGGTCGCCCGTGCTGATATTTCCCTCTGCAACAACCACGCCCGCCTCGTTCACCTCCAGGACAATCACTGTATGGGCGTCATTGCTTACCCGCAGGATATCTCCGGCTTTTATATCCTCAAATGTAAACTCACCCTTTGCATACATCCTAGCCGGTAAGCTGCCAAACGCTTCGTCGCTAAGGATAAAAGCAAAGGCCACGCAGCCTACAGCAACGATATTCTTCCCATCAAGGGTCCCGCCTTTCCAACGATAATATCCTTTAGAATCCGAATAAGGTTCATCGTCGGTCCAAGGCGTTCCCTCTTTATACTCATCTCGGTCTTTCAATGCCACCATGGACTCATAAACTTCCGTTGGGGTAGGAATCGTACTATCCCTGGTGGCCAATCCTGTCGCAGATTCAACCGTAAGAGCATCCTCTTGCTGTAAAGGGGCTTCCTGCCATGCGTGCGCTACAGACTGGGGAGAAATGCATAAACATAGTGCTATAACAGCCGAAAGAATTCTTTTTTTCAATTTAGTACCCTCCTAATTTTCGTTATAGGACAACTTTTGCTAATAATACCATCTCTTACATAAATATATTGATATTTTTCTGCTTTGTCAATAAGTATAACGCATATTCCCTGAAACTCCTCCAACATTTTTTACTTTCTTCTATCGCCTCTGGCTTTTCTTTAATCAAGTACATTACTATTAACCTCAAAGTTTTATACACTGCCAAATTCCATTCCCAAAACCCGATACGCACCCTCTTTAGCCTCGGGCATTTTGGTAAATACGGATTGCATCCTCCCAATTCAGTTTTTTGGCAGAGCCTGTTCCCATTCCCGCCGCAATCATACACCGTTTTGCCATATCCTCTATCTGGGCATCGGTCGGGTATATTCCAAGCTCATTCAGGTTCGTAGGCATCCCGATACTGTGGTAAAAATCCTCCATTGCACAGATACCCGCCTCAGCAACTTCTTCGTCTGTGCCATCCAAGGTAACACCCATAACATTCCTTGCATAACGGACAAAGCGGTGTAGGCATTCCTTATAAACGTATCTTGCCCAACTTGACCATATAGCCGCAAGCCCCGCACCATGAGTCACGTCAAACATACCGCCTAGTTCGTGTTCTAATTTGTGGGTCATAAAATCACCTCCATCATTTCCGCAGCCGGTAAGGTCATTATGAGCAATGCTCCCTGCCCACATAATTTCCGCACGGGCATCATAATCACCCGGATTCAGATGTAGAATAATTGCATTTTTCATAACAGTACGCAGTAACCCTTCTGCGATGGCATCTGTAATCTCCATATTTCCCCCATTGGTAAAATACCGTTCCATCGTGTGCATCATAATATCCGTACATCCTGACTCTGTTTGGTAATCTGGAAGGGATTCCGTATATTCCGGATTCATAATGGCAAACTTTGGACGTGCAAGATTATCATCATAAGCACGTTTTTCTCCGGTTTTTTCATTTGTAATTACGCATCCTTTTGAAGTTTCGCTTCCTGCCGCAGCAATGGATAATACACTGGCAACCGGAATGCACTTCGTTGCCATGCGTGTATGGTCAAACAGCTCCCATACATCTTTTTCCGGTTCTGCCAGTCCATACGCAATTGCTTTTGCCGTATCAATCACGCTGCCGCCTCCGACAGCAAGAAGAAAATCAACGTTTTTTGATTTGCCGATACGGATTCCCTCATATACTTTAT
Source organism: uncultured Lachnospiraceae bacterium (assembly GCA_947565885.1). Taxonomy (GTDB): domain Bacteria; phylum Bacillota; class Clostridia; order Lachnospirales; family Lachnospiraceae; genus Petralouisia. The sequence goes on along the minus strand of CANOHX010000042.1, from coordinate 183 downwards.
CTAAATGCGGATTCGGAACTACCCCTCCCAATTCGAAAAACATAATCTGCGCATCACTGAGCGCATTTTCCACTTTTCTTAGCAGTCCCGAACGTTTCACACTCCCCCCGCCATATACAATCAGAACACTGGTTGCCCCAAATTCTTTTATCTGCTTTCCTGTTTCAATTTCAACCCCTTTTC
>CANOHX010000041.1 GCA_947565885.1 uncultured Lachnospiraceae bacterium | reverse complement strand
CGCTCAAGGATGAAATGCTTTGTGATAAACAGGCTGATGATAAAATGGTAAATGGCGCTGTTTAAGCAGACAGAGCGCAGCATGGAATCTGCTATCCTGTTGCGGAACAAAAAGATGAGCAGTAAGTACAGGGCGGGAAACAGCACATAATAAAAGCCGTTTGCCTGCCAGAAGAACCCTCCCTGGTAATTGGTATATTTTGTTGGCAGGAGAGGTCTGAAAATTTCAAATAAGGGGTCAAAGAAAACATATACAACGGCGGTGAGCGCGGCAAAAAACAGCAGCGATTTCTTGGACTGCTTCAAGGGCAGCAGGAAGTACAGAGGAAATAAAAACAGCAGGGAATTATGGAACAGCCCGCCAATCAATATCAACGCGGTATAGGGCAGCAGTTTCCTGTCTTTCAGATAGGGATAGGCGAGGAGGAAGAACGCCGTGGCGATAGACTGGCGGATTAAGTTCATATTGTAGGCAAGGAACTGCAGGGTGATGTAAAGGCAAATGCTGAGCCAAGGGATTTTGGAATAGCGGCGGATGAAATCCATTGCCACCGCCAGCAGGAAAGCATTGACAATCAGCAGGAAAACCTGGTAAGGGCAGCCAGTTAAGCCGATTATTTTACAGGACAGGAAAAAAAGCGGTTCTCCGGAGTATACCCTTAGAATGTCGCCGAAAGACCAGGCATTGACCATTTCATACATATTGCGGTAGGAAAAATAGTCGAAGCCGATGGCATAGCGGCAGGAAGCGATTGCCATCAAAAGCAGCATGGATACTGCCAGGTAAAGGGCTGTATTCTGACGGCTTTTTCTGCGTTCTGTCAGGGCATAGCCCAAGCCTACAGAGAGGGAGATTGTAAAATAATAAATGCCCATAATTGTCCTCCATAAAAATAAAAAGCGTTCATCCCATCGCCAGCAATATGCCCTTGATTACATCATGGCGTGTCCATAATGCTGGCGGTGGCTGAACTATTATCGAAAAAATACTATAACAGATGTGTTTTTTGCTATGGCGAATGCCACGTAAATTGTCAGTTTCTAGTCTGTAGCTGAAGTCTTGCTTACTACAAAGGTTGGCGTTACATTAAAGGTTCCGTTGTCGGTGACATTCTGTCCCAGAGTGCCGACTACATATAAAGCGCCTTCCTGGTTTGCGTTGAGGATGAGGACGTTCATATCCTGATTCTGGTTTGCTTTCAGCCATCTTGCCTGTGATAAGCTGGTCGGCATCTCGTCCTTTGTCTCCTCCTGTTTTAAGCCGATGGCAATCTGGTTATCCTTAACTGTGCCAGTATTGCTCCATTCCACATTGTTCAGTTTGCCCAAGTCTACCTTGGTATAGGATACGTCTATCCGCACCGGGATGTTGGAATTGTTTTTCATCCGAATTCTCGGGGAAATGACTTTGTTTTGGGTAGAGAGGCTGCTGCTGATGTTGAAAGGAACGAAGGTCGGCATGGTGACGGAGAGAATGGTCGGCTCAATGGTTCCCACCATCTCAATCTGCCCGGAACCGCCAACGGGGATGTCCCTGTTGGAATTAACATCAGCTGCATAGGAGACCGTGGAAAAGAGCAAGGATGCGATTAAAACGAGCTGCAAAAATAAAGTTTTTTTCTTCATACATATACCTCCTGCCAGTATCTGTTATAGTATGGGTTTGGCTTTTGCCGCTCAGTTCTGAACGGTGATGGTAATCTGCGCCCCGGTTTGGCCGATGTATTCGCCGTTTGTCTCATCGTACGCCAAAAAATAGGCGGTGGCGTCATACGTTCCTTTTTCTAAGACCTTATCTAGCTCTACGTTTTCAATGTATGTACCAGGTTTTAAGAGGTTTGAGGCGTAGATTTCTTCTTCCGTGTCGTCAATCTTGATGCTGACTTTCAGGAGTTTGGCATTATTGCCAGGGTTTTCAATCAGCAGGTTTCCCTTGGAGGTCCCATTGAGGAAAACAGGGGAAGTGTTGATGGAAAATGCAATCATGCTGCGGTCTAAAGCCTCCTGTAGCTGCTTCCTGCGTTCGTCTATGTCGATTCCTGGCAGTACGCCGACGGTTGCATTGTCGTCATACAGCAGATTCGGACTGTCTTTTTTGGAAAAGATGAAATAGCAGATAAGTACGGTAAGCGCGATAAGCAGGATAACGCCTGCGGTTGTTAAGAATCGTTTTTTTGCTTTGCTCATAAATAGGATTCCCCCTTTTCGTTTTTTTTGACGTCATAGTCATTATAAGTCGAAAAAGGGGGAAAATACAAGAAAAATTATGCGACAAATTATGATAATATTCGACAATTTCAGAAAAATCAGAAAATTTATAAAACAGGTTTGGAGGATAAGGTGCGGTTCCATTTATCTTGCAGATAGCGCGCCAGGTATACGAAAGGCGTGTCGGCAAGGCTCGTAATAATGAAGATTATATAACTGGAGCAGGAGATGGAAATCAGTGTCTGCGTATTATGCGTGCCCAGGAATGCGCCCCAGGTAAATAAGATGGTGTTTAACAGCTGGGAAACTAACGTGGAGCCATTATTTCTTAGCCACAGGAATTTCTTATTGTCTTTGAATCTGCGGTTGGTAAATTCCCACCATTTATGGTATGCCCAGACGTCAAAAAGCTGGACGATGACATACACGGCAATTCCCACAGCCATCAGCCGAGGGGTATTGGAGAACACCGTGCGGATGCTTGGCATGGCAAAATCATTTTCGTTGGGAATATAGAGCATCCACGACTGGCTGATTATGATAAAGCATACCGAGGTTGCGATGCCCAGCCACACAGCAGTCTGCGCGGCTTTCTTGCCGTACAGCTCGCTCAGGATGTCAGTTACGAGGAAAGTGGACGCAAAAAGGATATTTCCCAATGTCATCTCCATGCCAAAGGCATTGACGACAATCAGCACTTCAATATTTGCCGCAATCGTGGCGATAACTGTCCACAGATAGAGCCCTTGTTCTCGAAAGATGGCAAAAAGGAGCAGCACGGTGGAGTAAGTAATAATCAAAGAAAGGATTAAAAGCAGTTCATTAAGCATGTTCTACGACACCTCCTACGCCGAACGCGGTATTTTCCATCAAAATATCCACCCGGCAGTCTTCTATGTATTTGTGGTAAAGTTTTTTGGTAAAGGCGTCAATCACCCGGGGATCTGGCTTGATGGGCTTTAAATTTTCCTGCATAATGTTGACGCAGACGCGCTCAAAATGGGTAAGCCCCGTCTGGATATCATGTTCCATGCTCTCTGCAGTTTGCCCGGGGATGCCAAAGAGCAGACAGGCTTCATCAAAATAAGCGGCAATTTCCTGGGGGCTGTCCGTGCCGATTCCTTTATCCAGATAGCTCTCACGGAACAGAGCGTCAAATGTTTCTACGCCAATCTTGATTTTCAGTTCTATGCCGTGTGCGGCAAAGCGTCTGCGAAAATCAGCAATATCATTGCGATGCCGCCAGTGACACTCAAAATAAACCTGTTTTATATGGTTTTTCTTACAGATTTCTTCAATCAGAGATAAAGTGGCTTCGTCTAAGTCTACGAAGCTTCCGGAATTGATGACCTCCAGCTTCTGATATATGCCGGTGACCTTTAAGAGCTGTTCTTTATTCAGCCTGAAATTTGATTTTTCATCCGCCGAGGAATCCAGATGATAGTCACAGAAGCGGCAGCGCCGCCAGCTGCACCCTTTTCCCCGGAGCATCACGATTTCCCTGGGATTTTTCTCATGGATGACTGCATAGCGGTTGGGGTTAAAATCGTTCATCTCTTGTCCTTTCCGACAGTCGCCCTTGTTGCCTATCCAGAACGCTATCGTGTTCTGAACAGTAAAAAACGGCATACTCCGGCGCAAAGGCACGGAAAACAACCGTTTCTCAAATCCCTAGTTTTGTTTAGAGACAGGATGGTCACGAACTGTCTTATGTAGTTTCATTTAATTTCAGATACATGGATTTTGGGTAACGGTGTCATTATACGATGCATTTCCAGAGATTGCAAGAAAAAGATGATTGACGTGGGTATTTCCTCTTGTTATGATAGAACGGAGATGATTAAGGCATATCCTGGGAAGCGGAGATATTATGGTAGATAAAGTAAATGGACAAAAATATTACGAATATGCAAAACTGAATCAGGCAAAAAGAAAGAACGTGGATTCGCCGGAGTTTCATTTAGACCCGGACAAACAGGGCGTAATCTATGAGAAGAGTGAGGAGAAGAAAAAGCAGGCGGCTAAGGCGGGAACAAGCCAAGCTGCACCTAAATCGGCTCAGCAGGATATAGCGTCTGGCGTAAAAGTGGAGATTTCCCATCAGGGCAGGGAGCAGGAAGCGCGCAGCAGGCAGCGTACAGATTTCGCGGGGCAAATTCGTAAGTTTGCGGAGACGGCTGTTACGTTTCTCAAATCCCTATGGGATAAAATCTGGAATGAACCAGCAGAAAGCAAGCAAGCAGAATTTCCGGAGGTTCTCGAGGAGCGTATGGAGAAAGCTGGGGAGAAAACAGATTCCTATTCCCCGCTGGACAAAATACCGGAGGAGTACCTGCTGCCCGGACCAGTAGATTTTGCGCAGCCTACTTATAGCAAAGAAGAGATTCGTGCCATTTTCCGCAGGGGAAACCGGCAGGAAATTGAGGATTTCCTTTCGGACAACGGCAGACGCCATCTGGTGAAGAATTCCGATTTGCTGACGCAGTATGACAGGACCGGCGCGATTATCGGCGTTGACCGTTCCGATAAGGAATTGATTCTGCATGGCAACAAGAATGAGATAAAATTATAAAGTGCAAGGGAAAGGAATACAGAGATTATGAAAGTTGAGCAATATTGCGTGGGGCAGGTACAGACGAACTGCTACTTTGCAATCAATGAGGAAACGCAGGAGGTGCTGATTGTGGATCCGGGAGATTCAGCAGCGTTCCTGGCAGAAAAAATCAAACAGAAAGAGTTAAAGCCACAGGCAGTCCTTTTGACCCATGGTCATTTCGACCATGCGATGGCGGCAAAAGAACTTGCCGATATTTTTGGCGTTAAGATTTATGCCCATGAAGCGGAACAGGAAACGCTGAAACAATCCGGGCTTAATGCTTCCGGCATGATTGGGCGCAGGGACAGCTATCATGCCGATGTTTTTGTGAAAGACGGTGAAGTGCTGAATCTTGCCGGCATGGAATTGAAAGTGCTGCATACTCCGGGACATACGGAGGGCGGCTGCTGTTATTACGCAGAAAAGGAACAGGTGCTGTTCAGCGGGGATACGTTATTCTGCCAGTCTGTAGGCAGGACGGATTTCCCGCGGGGAAGCATGTCGCAGCTGATACGTTCCATCAAGGAGAAGCTGCTGCCGCTGCCCAATACGGTAAAAGTCTATCCCGGACATATGGGGGTTACGACTATAGGCATAGAGAGAAGCAGCAATCCGTTTATTTAAGGAAACACTGATAGAATCAGTGTTTCCTTAGAGGAATACAGAGATGATTACTATTTGTCTGAATGAAGCAGATTTTGAATATGATATCCATTCACTGGTGAAAGCGTTTTATCCTGCCGAGGATGTGAAAGTCTTTGCCGATGCGCAGCGCATTGAGGAATTGGAGCGGGAATGTACGCCTCTGTTTCGTCTCGAGGTGTATTACTGCAGGGGGAGTGCCGGCCGTGTGGATGGGGAAGGAAGCCGTATAAGTGAAGAAGTTGCCGTAGCCGGGAAAGGAAGCCGCATAAGGGAAGAAGTTGCCGTAGCCGGGAAAGGAAGCCGCATAAGGGAAGAAAACGCTGTAGACGAGATACATATTCTCTTAAGGGAAGAAATAGCGGGAGGCTGCCGAATGGAAGAACGGCAGTCTCCTTGCCGTACAGAAATTAAGGCAGATTTTTCCAACCGGGGAGATACGAAGAACCGCCTCAAACGCTGCCTGTATGGGCTGTTGTCAGATTACAGCGGACAGACGCTCCCTTGGGGGACGCTCACCGGCATCCGCCCCACCAAGATACCCATGTCCATGTTCAAAGATGGCAGGGATGAGGCAGATATCCGTACTTATATGTCAGAGGCTTATCTGGCGTCAGAGCAAAAGATTAACCTCAGCATGGAGATTGCCAGGCGTGAGATGGAACTGTTAAATAAGATTGACTATGAGGACGGCTACAGCCTCTATGTAGGAATTCCGTTCTGCCCCAGTATCTGTTCTTATTGTTCGTTTTCTTCCTCTCCCATTGGACTGTGGGAGGGCAGAGCAGATGATTATTTAATGGCATTGGAAAAGGAAATTGACTATGTTTCCTATGCATTCCGCCATAGCAAGCTGAACACCGTCTATATCGGCGGCGGCACGCCGACTACCCTTACGCCTGGGCAATTGCAGCGTCTGCTGGACAAGATACAAAAAAGTTTTGATTTCTCATATTTATTGGAATACACGGTAGAAGCCGGGCGGCCGGACAGCATCACCCGGGACAAGCTGGACGTGCTGCGGGAACATAATATTTCCCGCATTTCCATCAATCCGCAGACCATGAAACAGGAGACCTTAGACATCATCGGCCGTCGCCACACGGTGGAACAGACGGTTGAGAGTTTCCTCCTCGCCAGAGAGATGGGATTTGACAATATCAATATGGATTTGATTGTGGGACTGCCGGAGGAGACAGCCGAAGACGTCAGGCATACGATGGAAAAGATTTGGGAATTGTCGCCGGACAACCTGACCGTACATTCCCTCGCCCTCAAACGCGCGGCTCGCCTTAGAATGTTCCCGGAAGATTATGCGGGGATGAAGATGGAAAATACCTGGGAAATCATTGAACTGACGGCAGATTATGCCAGAAAGATGGGGCTTGAGCCGTATTACCTTTACCGGCAGAAAAATATGGCGGGCAATTTTGAAAATGTGGGCTATGCCAGACCTGGCAAAGCCGGGCTGTATAATATTTTAATTATGGAGGAAGTGCAAAGTATCGCGGCGCTTGGCGCTGGCAGCATCACAAAACTGGTTCATCCTGAGAAAGGAATTAAGCGGTGCGAGAATGTCAAGGATGTTGCGCAGTATATTGGGAGGATTGATGAGATGATAGAACGTAAGAAACAATATTTCTAATTGGGAAAATATGTGCAGACCATAGATGGAGCGCGCCGTTTGAAAGATGAGAGGTACTTTATGAAAAATCTTTTAATTGCCGATGACAATGAGCAAATCTTGGATGTCCTAAAGGAATATGCCCGAAAAGAGAATTACGATGTCTATACGGCAAAAACCGGAAAAGAAGCTTTGCGTGAATTTGACAAGCGTAGCTACCATGCCATTTTGCTGGACGTTATGATGCCTGAAATTGACGGATTTGAGGTATGCAGGGAAATCCGCAGAAAGTCAATGGTTCCCATTATCATGATTACTGCCCGGGGAGAAGATTTCGAGCGCATCATGGGGCTGGATATCGGAGCCGATGATTATGTGGTAAAGCCGTTTTCCCCATCTGAGGTAATGGCCCGGCTGCGGGCAATTTTACGGAGGCTGGACCTTGCCGGAGAGGAAAAACAGCAATATGTGACCAAAGGAAGCCTGGATATCTCCATAGATAAATTCCAGGTCTTTATCCATGGGGAAGAGGTACGTCTGACCAAAAAAGAAATTGAAATCCTCTATCTCCTTGTTTCAAAAATGGGAAATGTGTTTTCAAGAGGACATATCCTGGACTCCGTATGGGGATACGATTATTATGGAGACGACAGGACCGTTGACACCCATATAAAGAGAATGCGTGCGAAACTTGACAAATACAGCCACCCGGATTGGGAAATTGTAACCGTCCGGGGTGTGGGCTATAAATTTGAGATGAGCCATGAATAAAATTACAAAGAAACTTTTCCGGTATTTTACAGCGCTGGCCCTATTTCTGGCAATCATAGTTTTTATTGGATTTTTCAGCGTTTTTCGTTATTATAACTATCATTATCAGGAAGAAAACTTAAAAGAACGGGTCAGGACAATCAAAACGCAATTGGAAACCTTTATGAATACTAGCGGTCCGCGCAGGGGGCAAGGCGCCTATCTGAAATTCCTGGATGATATTTCCATGGCAGATACTTATATTATTGACAAAAATAATGAGATATTTGTCTGCGGACATAATACGGTATTAGAGAAAGAACCTTCAGAGAAGATTCTGGACCTTGCAGATAAAATTTTTAAATCAGGGATGGAACAGCAGTGGAAGGAAAGGAATCAAGAGGGAAACCGGATTATTTACCTGGGAGTTCCAATTGAAAAAAATAATAGAATCACTTCGGCATTGGTGGTTTATGATATATTGGATATGGAACGGCATAGCTTCTTTCTGGCTATTACAATCCTGGCGTGCTGTCTGCTCTTTGCATTGGTGATGTCAGGCATGTTGTCCGTATTTCTGGCCAGGCGTTTTATGGTGCCCATACAGAAAATCGCCGCCGCCACCCGCGAATTAGCCCAGGGCAATTATCAGGTAAAGACAGAGGTCTGTGATAACAACGAGATAGGCGTTTTGGCGAGGGAAACCGATATCTTAGCAGAAAAGCTGGAGGAAGCCAGCAGGGAAAGCGAAGTTCTGGAACAGATGCAGAAAGATTACATTGCCAATATATCTCATGAGCTGCGGACGCCGGTTACCGTAATCAGGAGTTCCCTGGAAGCCATCTGCGATGGAATCGTGTCTGGCGATAAGCTTCACGAGTACCAGCAGCAATGTCTGAAAGAAAGCATTTCCCTGCAGCGGCTGGTAAATGATATGTTGGAACTATCAAGGCTGCAGAACAGAGATTTTCCTATAGAAAAAACAGAATTGGATTTGCTTATGGTACTCGACGATGCGCTGCGTGCAATCCGCATTATAGCCGAGAACAAACAAATCCATCTGCACTATAACAGGTTGGAGTCTGAGTGGCGCATAGAAGGAGATTACGGACGGCTTCGCCAAATGTTCACGGCAGCCCTAGACAATGCCATCAAATATTCCCTTAATGGGGGCGCTGTTGGTGTCAAGGCATGGGAGACACCGGGCAGTTATCATATCTCCATAAAAGATGAAGGCTGCGGCATTCCCGAAGAGGAACTGCAGCACATTTTTGAGAAGTTTTTTCGTTCGGGAAAGGCGAAAGAAAACGGTTCCGGGCTGGGGCTTGCGATTATGAAGAGCATTGCTGACAGGCATTCCATAAGCTTGGAAATCCAAAGCGTTTATGGACAGGGAACGGATGTTATTTTCACTGTGCCTTTTCACGGACGTATTTAAAAATGTTATGAAATCGTACGGAAAATGCCATCGAAATGACACATTTCTTTTGTAAGATACCAATAAATGAAGGCAGCTTTTTCGTTTGCAGAAATAAAAATGGAGGTATCAGAATGAAAAAAAGAAGCGTAATCGTATTATTAGCAGCCGCCCTGACAATAGGAAATGCCGTTCCGGCAGCAGCCGCTCCATATTGCGGTGGAGGGAATGGACGTTGCGGACAGAACTATGTAGATGCAGATGGAGACGGAGTATGCGACAACTTTGTGGACGAAGATGGGGATGGCATCAACGATAACTGTCCGGGATATGGAAACGGTCGGGGACAAGGGCGCGGTCGAGGACAGGGACAAGGGCGCGGTCAAGGGCAGGGACGCGGAAATGGACATTGCGGACAGAACTATGTAGATGCAGATGGGGACGGAGTATGCGACAACTTTGTGGACGAAGATGGGGATGGCATCAACGATAACTGTCCGGGATATGGAAACGGTCGGGGACAAGGGCGCGGTCGAGGACAGGGACAAGGGCGCGGTCAAGGGCAGGGACGCGGAAATGGACATTGCGGACAGAACTATGTAGATGCAGATGGGGACGGAGTATGCGACAACTTTGTGGACGAAGATGGGGATGGCATCAACGATAACTGTCCGGCATTTGGAAACGGTCAGGGTCTGCAAAATAATCAGGCGCAGGAACAAAGCAAGGCTGTAACGGCGGTTTCTGCCAAAAAGAATAACGTAAAAAAAGCTGGCGTGACAAAAAACATGATTAAAAAAGTTCAGAAAAGACTGAACAAAATTGGTTATAACTGTGGGAAAGTTAGTGGAACCATGAATGCAAAAACCAAAAAAGCCCTGAAGAAATTCAAGAAAGAAAATGGGCTGAAAGCTAACAGCAGCATTACGGCAAGAACATTAAAGGCCCTGAAAATTTCGAAATAAAAGCATCAGAAAATCTTGTTAGGTCAAATACCCTGTAGCTTGCTGCGGGGTATTTGACGTCTATAATCTTAGTTAGAAATCCACTAAAATATTTGATATAATCTATATATTTTTAGGAACAAACATTAACAAATTTGACGTCCCATCCGATATATTCCTAAAGGGAGGAAACAAGTATGGACAGAGAAGTTACCCCCAGCCAGAGCGAGTGGCTGGTGATGGAAGTGTTTTGGGCGAGCGATTCCTCTTTGACGGCAAAGGAAGTCATACAGGAGATGAAAAAGAACTCAGATATGTCGCCAAGGATGGTTCGGGTACTGTTGAACCGTTTATGGCAGAAAGGGGTATTAAGCTATACAGTGGATGAGCACGATGCAAGGGTTTACCACTATACTGCCATGAAATCAAGAGAGGATTGCCAGAGAGAAAAAAGCCGCAAGTTTGTAGACAGCTATTTTGCTGGGAGCCGCAAGAATGCCATGGCAGCATTGCTGCAGAGCGCGGAACTGACGAAGGAGCAGTTACAGGAATTAGAAGATATCTTAGAACAATGTAAGGATAAGGGCAGGGAATGACAATGCAGTCTATCATAGGCAAGGTAATAGAGTTTTTAAACGTCTGCGTAATTTATTACGGAATGCAGCTGATGAGGTGCGCATTGGTTTCTATGGGAGTGTTTGCCGTAATTTGTCTGTTGCGTAAAACATTGTTGCGGCATAGCGTATTTCTTAAAGGAGCGTTATGGAGTCTCTTACTACCCATGCTATTTGTGGGCAAGCTGAAATTCTTCTATGAAAACACTGTCGGCATCATTCTCTTTACCTGGTGGGCAGAGATTTTTAAGAATCACATATGGGCATATTGGCTGTACATTGGCGGAGTTTTTGTGTATGCTGCATGGCTGTGGGCAAGAAGAAAGAAGATGGAAAAGCTGGTTGCCGGCATGGAGAAAAGAATGGTTGGCGATACGGCGGTCTATGTTACGAAACTGCCCATTACGCCCTCGGCAGTGGGGGTGTTTAGACCTAAAATTGTGCTGCCGGAAATTATTTTGCAGCGTTATGACGACCAGGAACTTCAGACAATCCTGCTACATGAGAAGACGCATATCCGGCTGGGGCATCTATGGCTGTATCTGTGGTGGGACATTTTGCGGGCGCTGCTGTGGCTGAATCCGCTCCTCACGCTGGGCGTAAAATTTTTTCGGGAGGATATGGAAGAAATCTGTGACCGGGTGACCATACGCGAAAGCGGGGGCACGGCGTATGCGTATGGAAAGCTGCTGTTAAAGATCATGAAAGTCCTCAAGGCGGAAGATAAAGAATTCAACGCATATGCTAATTTTGCCGGGGATAAGGAATTTCAGAATATCCGGCAGCGAATGGCAAAGATTGCCCAATATGAGCCGAAACGGCATAAAAAATTATCACTGTGCCTGTTGTCCGTTGTTACAGTGATAGGCGTATTGGGAATGGTATGTTTTATACACATCAATTCTTATGGCAGATGGAATGAGAACGATGACGTTCTGGTATATGGGTATGATGCTGAGAGCGGGACAGCTAACATGGTTACAGATGTTAAATTGCAGGAAATGATTTCCTATGATGACAGCTATGTTTCCGTTGACAGGGAAGCTTTTGAAGAATTCCTGCGCCAGGGCGGTGTTTCCGGGGAAATTTTTCTTGTTTTTGGCGGCTATTATAAGCTGCCGGGCTTCATAGGTTATGGATATTCCTGCAGTTATGAGTTTGGCTGTACCGATGCGGTAGTGCGGCTTCCCTATGACAAGCCCAAAGAAAGCTGGATGTTAACGCTGATAAAAATGATATAAGGAAAGTATGGCATAGAAATGGATTTCAGATGATCTTTCAAGGAGGATGAGGTTATGGCAATGGAAATTACCAACGATTATATCAGCCATGCGCTGCAGAGCATGGGGAAAAGCAATGCAGCAAACGGAACAAAGAAGGAGACGGAACAGACAGCGAAAGAATCCGCGGACAGACAGGCGTCCGAGGCGCAGAAAGCAGACTGGGCGGTAGTTTATTCCAGCAGCCTGAAATCGCAAAGCCTTGCCGATTACGCCCGCGAACTGGCAAAGCTTGCGCCCAGTGTGCAGGTCAGGGTAGGAGGTACGTTTTCCACTGCCAGGAGTGGTAAAACCCTCACGCTGGACCCAGGCATTCTCAATAAGATGCAGCATGACCCTAAAACGGCAAAAGATATGAAAGATATGATTAAGGGTGTGGAATTTATCACTAAATTCATGGATGGAATATATAAATCGAGCGGTAAGACGCTTGTGTACCGGCATAGCTATATCGATGCAGACGGCAAGTACCGCTGCATTTCCCGTGTCAAAGATGGGAGAAGCTATCAGATGAGCATAAAACTCCGTCAGGAGCGGCAGAAGAATGCCCAGAAACTGATTGCCAGATCGAAAGATAATGCTTTGAGAAGCAGAAAAGTGCTGCAAAAAATGTCACAAATCAAAAGAACGGCAAAAGCTGCGGGTACGAGGGTGGACGTAAAACTGTAACGCTTGCTGTACTAATCACAGCAGCGCCAAAACATTCCACGGCATTTTCATTGAATTATAATGTTGTAAGATGTATAATAGCTACCAAGTTTAAGATTTCCCTATTTTTGAAATTTCCGGGGAGGCGCTGCTGTGATTAATATTGCAATCTGCGATGATGAAATACATATGTCGGATAGCATCAAAGAACTGGCAACATCATTTTTCCAGAAGAAAAACATCGAGATTTCAGTCTGTCAGTTTTCCGGTGGAAAGGAATTGCTCGCATATGCCGGGACAGTGGACATCCTGTTTTTGGATATCCAGATGGCGGGGACTGACGGCATGGAGACTGCGCGCGAGCTGCGCAGCCATGGTTTTCAAGGCTTTTTGATTTTTGTTACCGTCCTGCAGGAGATGGTATTCCAATCCTTTGAAGTACAGGCATTTGATTATCTGGTTAAGCCGCTCAGGGCACAACAGTTTGAGAAAACGATGGAGCGTCTGTACCAATCAATGGGAAATGCCGGCAAAACGCGGCTGTTAGTCCGCAAAGGGAATGAGAGCAGCATCGTCTTTTTTGATGATATTATTTACTGTGAAGTCATTGACAGGAAAGTGTACCTGCATTTAAAGACATCGGCGGTAGTTGACTATTATGAAAAAATAGAACGTCTGCAGGAAATTCTGGGCAAAAGGTTTTATCGCTGCCATAGAAGTTATCTGATTAATCTCAAATATCTGAAAAGTTACAGAAACGGCACAGCATTTCTGGAGGGAGGCAAGGAAGTGCCGGTATCTCGTTTGCGGGCAAAGGAATTTTCCGAAGTCATTTTGCAGTATATGAAAGCCTGGAGGGGATAAGGGTATGGACTGGCTGGATTTTTATTATGTATATGTGTTGGTCATTATCCAGATATTGGCAGGATTTTTGTTTTTTACCAAATGTCTGCATAAGGACGCAAGGATTTTTTCGGTGAAATATCTGGTAATCTGTCTGTCAGTCGCTGTGCTCGGGATGGCGGCTGTTTTGTCTGTCCCCAATGGCATATGGGAGTCGGCAGCGTATATTTTGCTGCTTGTGGCAGCGGGGATTTTCCTGTTTCGCGCGGACGGTTTCGCTGCTACCTTGTATGCGATTGTGACTGTTGAAATCTTACAGCTTAGTTTCGGTATTACGAATGCCGTATTGGGCATATTGTACGTGGATATCTCTGGCAGGCCGCAAATGCTTTTTTTGGCTGCGCTTGCGATGAGCGCAGCGGCGTTATTGCTGTCGGTGTTTTGCTACTGGCTTGTATATCGGTATTTTTTGTCTCCGGGGATGGGGAAAGGTCCATATTCGCTCATGCTCTTGCTGCCGACCTTGCTGCTGTTCCTCTTTGAAGATTACATCAGTGTTTTTGTCTACGGAAATGTTGCGGATACTGGAGGAGCTGGGAATTTGCAGCGGGCGGGCAATGTCCAGCTTCTGCTGATTCAGCTTTTGGGGCTGGGCAGCCTGTTGTGCGTGCTGTTTGCGTATAGGAAGCTGACGGAGGGCTTTCAGCTGGAAACGGAGCTGTCCCTGCTGAAGCAGGAAGAACATCTGCTGCGCCAATATGTGGATGAGGCGAAAACGCGCTATGAGAATACAAAATCTTTCCGGCATGATATCAGAAACCATATGACTGTTGTCGGAGAGCTTCTGCAGGAGCAAAAGCCGCAGGAGGCGCTGCGTTACCTAAATGATTTGCAATATCTGGCGGAGGATATGTCATTTCCCTGCAGTACCAATAACCCGACCGTTGATATTCTGCTGCGGAATAAGCTGGGGATTGCCAGAAATCATGGCATAGACGTCTCCTGTTTTCTGCAGCTTCCTTATCCATGTCCCATCGCGGACATGGATTTCTGCATTGTCCTGTCAAATGCGTTGGATAATGCCATCCAGGCCTGCGGCAAAGTAAAAGGAGGCGCGGATAGGCATATCTGCGTGGAGGGAAGCGTACAGGGCGATTTCCTCCTGCTGCAGGTGGAAAACAGCTGTAACCCGGACATCTCCTATCGCCCGGGGCAGGGACTTGCGAATATCAGGTCAGTAGCGGAAAAATACCATGGCACAATGGAAGCCGAGCGGGGAGGGACGGTGTTTCATCTGAACGTGCTGTTAATCATCAGTCAGCCATAAGTCCATGGAATCATGCGGCTCTCATACCTGTAATTATGAAAAATGCTTGACATTCTCTATTCTGAAAAATATACTCGTAAGGGAGGCACAGTCCGGCTTTTGCCAGGAAAAGCCCTGCGGCTGTGAGTGAATACATAAATGAGAAGACGGAGGAGACAGGATGGCATTGGCAAAAAAGCCGGTGAACGGCATGAAAGATATTTTACCGGAGGAGATGCAGATTCGGGATTATGTGATGAACGTGATCAAGGAGACATACCGCAGCTTTGGGTTTACCCCCATTGAAACGCCCTGTATGGAGAATATTGCAAACCTCAGCAACAAGCAGGGCGGGGAAAATGAGAAACTCATTTTCAAAGTCCTAAAGCGCGGGGAAAAACTCAAGCTGGAAACAGCGCAGACGGAGGAAGATGTGGTGGATTATGGGATGCGCTACGATTTGACAGTGCCGCTGGCGCGGTTCTATTCCAACAATTCCAACAATCTGCCGTCTCCGTTTAAGGCGCTGCAGATGGGCAACGTCTGGCGCGCAGACCGTCCTCAGAGGGGCAGGTACCGCCAGTTTATGCAGTGTGATATTGATATATTGGGTGAGCCGAGCAATTTGGCTGAAATTGAATTGATTCTTGCAACAACGACAACACTTGGCAAGTTAGGCTTCAAAAATTTCCAAATCCGCCTCAATGAGCGGAGGATTTTAAAAGCGATGGCAGCTTACAGCGGTTTTGCAGAGGAATCGTATGACACGGTCTTTATTATCCTTGATAAGATGGACAAGATTGGCATGGACGGCGTAGCGGAGGAATTGGCAAAAAGCGGTTTTGCTAAGGAATCGGTGGACAAATACCTGACGCTGTTTAAGAATATAGAAGACAAGGAAGAAGTGGTAGATGGCGTGGCTTATCTGGCGGATACCTTAGGAGATTATCTTGACGATGAAGTGGCGGAGAGCCTGCAAGAGATTGCAGCAAGCGTGAATGCCACCAAGGCGGCAGATTTTGCCCTCGTATTTGACCCCACGCTGGTGCGCGGCATGTCTTACTATACGGGGACGATTTTTGAGATTGCCATGCCGGAGTTTGGCGGAAGCTGCGGCGGCGGCGGACGTTACGATGAGATGATTGGCAAGTTTACCGGCAATAACGTGCCGGCATGTGGATTTTCCATCGGGTTTGAGCGCATTATCCTGCTGCTGATGGAACAGGGCTTTCAGGTGCCCGGGCAGTCAGAGAAGGTTGCCTATTTGATAGAGAAAAATTATCCCGGCGAGAGGCTTGCCGAGGTGATTGCTCAGGCGCAGGAGGAGCGGGCTTCTGGGAAACAGGTACTGGTGGCAAGGATGAATAAGAATAAGAAATTCCAGAAAGAGAAACTTGCCGCGGAAGGATATGTTGAATTCAAAGAGTTTTTTCTCTTATAGGGAAGACCTTGTCACGCTAAAGTGTGAAAGTATCTTTCCTATAAGAGAAAAATAATTATGCGCACTCGTGCGAGAGGAAGATGTCGCTGTGCGCCGTCCTAAGGAATTCCCCAGGCGAGCCTGGTATCCCTTAGGACAAATCCGCACTCGGCGCGTCAAAGTGTGCAATCCCCGGGGGATTGAGGGGACAGGGGATCCCCTGTGGGCTTGCCCACTTTGTTCAGTAGCTGCATTGCGATAGAAATGAAAAGATAAGGATTTTGTTCACGATTATATTTTAAGAGACCAAATGTTAGGAGGAAGCGTCATGGCAGAGTCAATGAAAGGGATGCACAGAAGCCACCGGTGTACGGAGGTGTCTGGCGTGAATATCGGGGAAACCGTCACCGTTATGGGCTGGGTGCAGAAGAGGAGGAATTTAGGAAGTCTGATTTTTATAGATTTGCGAGACCGTTCCGGCATCCTGCAGATTGTATTTGATGAACCGAAAGTGGGAAGTGAAGGCTTTGCGAAAGCAGGAACGCTGCGCAGCGAGTTTGTGGTGGCGGTCACAGGGACCGTGGAAAAGAGGACGGCGGCAGTCAACGAGAATTTAAAGACTGGCGATATTGAGGTCATCGCATCCGATATCAGGATTTTATCTGAATCGGAGACGCCGCCATTCCCGATTGAGGAGAATTCGCAGACAAAAGAGGATTTGCGGCTGCGTTACCGCTATCTGGATTTGCGCAGACCGGACATTCAGCGCAATCTGATGATGAAGAGCAAGGTAGCGATGCTTTTGCGCAACTTTATGGAAAAAGAAGGGTTTCTGGAGGTGGAGACGCCAATCCTTACGAAATCAACGCCGGAGGGGGCAAGGGATTACCTTGTGCCCAGCCGTGTCCATCCTGGGACCTTTTATGCATTGCCCCAGTCTCCGCAGCTTTTTAAGCAGCTGTTGATGTGCGCGGGCTATGACCGTTATTTCCAGATAGCCCGCTGTTTCCGCGATGAGGATTTGCGCGCCGACCGCCAGCCGGAATTTACGCAGGCGGATATGGAGCTGTCTTTTGTGGATGTGGATGATGTCATAGACGTCAATGAGCGTCTGCTGCAATATGTATTCAAGGAG
>CANOHX010000040.1 GCA_947565885.1 uncultured Lachnospiraceae bacterium | reverse complement strand
AAATTATATCTGCAATGGGCATTTTTTGTGTGTTCTTAATTCAGTGCCGTTGTTTTTGTTAGAATATTTTTAGGAGACATTTTGGGATATGGTAACTGCAGTATAAGCAAATGCATCTTTGCAATATAAAAAGGAGAAGATGACATGGACAATAATGAAAAATGGCTGCAATGGGCGGTGGAATTACAGAGCCTTGCCCAGGCAGGAATTTATTATGGAAAAGATATATATGATGTTGAGCGTTTTGAGAGAATTCGGGAAATTGCTGCTGAAATGGTATCGTTCCAGTCCATGATCCCCATAGAAAAAGTAAATGATTTATTTTGTTCTGAAATTGGCTACCAAACGCCAAAACTTGACAGCCGTGCGGCAATTTTCCAGAATGATAAGATTTTGCTTGTAAAAGAAAATAATGGGACATGGGCATTGCCAGGCGGATGGGTTGATGTCAATGTTTCTGTCAAGGAAAACATCATAAAAGAGGTAAAAGAAGAAGCGGGATTAGATGTTACGGCTGATATGGTCATTGCCGTGCAGGACAGGGAAAAGCATAATTTACCAGTTTATGCGTATAAGGTATGCAAGATATTTATATATTGTACGGTTCTTGGAGGTGAATTTGCCGCCAATATAGAGACGGTGGACAGCAAATATTTTGGCATGGACGAGCTGCCGCTTTTGGCAACGGAGAAGAATAATGAGGAGCAGATAAGGATGTGCTTTGAAGCGCATCATGCAAACACATGGAAAACTTTATTTGACTGACGTACTATCGCTCTCATACTTTCGCGTAATAAGGCCTTTCTGGAAAGACAAAAAAGAGCCACAGAATAAAAATGTGGCTCTTTAAATGACAGTTACAAAATCAAAAAAATGCTTTCATAAATGTCTCCTTAGAAATCTGTCAAATCAGCAGCACGCCTTTCTAAGAAAGCAGTCATGCCTTCTGTCTTGTCGTGGGTGGAGCAGGTAATTCCAAACAAGTTAGCTTCCATCTCCACTGCGTTCTTGATGTCCATATCATAGCCGTTGTTGATAGCAGCCTTAGCGATGGAAACAGCGTAGCTTCCTTTAGAGATAATCTTAGAAGCCATCTTCTTAGCGGTGTCCATAAGTTCCTCTTTGGCAACAACTTTGTTCACCAGACCAATGCGGTATGCTTCAGCAGCATCAATGTTGTCACAGGTGAAGATGAGTTCTTTGGCACGTCCCATGCCTACCAGGCGTGCAAGTCTCTGGGTTCCTCCAAATCCGGGGATAATGCCAAGACCTGTCTCAGGCTGTGCGAAAGTAGCGTTGTCGGAAGCGATGCGGATATCACATGCCATAGCAATCTCACAGCCGCCACCCAAAGCAAATCCGTTGACTGCAGCGATAGTTACCTGACGCATGTTCATCAGCTTGAAGAACGGCTCAGCAGCCCTCATGCCGAATGCGCGTGCTTCAGCGGCAGAGAAATTAACCATCTCAGCAATGTCAGCGCCAGCTACAAATGATTTAAATGCGTTGTCTTTCTTATCTGGACCACCAGTTAAGATAACAACTTTAACGTCATCTCTTGCTTCAATTTCGCTGAGGACCGTGTTCAGCTCGTCCAATGTCTCGCTGTTAAGTGCATTCAATGCGCCTGGCCTGCTGATGGTGAGGACAGCAATCTGGTCAGCTACGTCTAATTTTAAGTTATTCATGTGTAGAACCCTCCTAATGATTTATGTATTTGTAACTGTTTTAAATATATAACTTTGACAAAATTTTGTCAAGGATAAACAGCGTTTTTGTAGGTGTTAAAAGGGGGTAAAGATGGTATATGAAAGCCAGCGTCTTTGGGCGCTGGCTTATAAGATGGACTTATAACATGATAAAAACTATCTGTGTGGGCCAGTTAATAAATATTTGCCCATTTATTGCAGTAGGGATAATACACCCTGTGAGTTTTGGTTTGCTTGCGCGAGTATTGTCTGCCCGGCCTGTGACAAAATATTATTGGTACTGTATGCAACCATCTCCTCAGCCATATCGGTATCACGGATTCTGGACTCTGCTGAAGTCGTGTTTTCAGCAATGTTATCGAGATTTTTGATGGCATGCTCCAAGCGGTTTTGTGTTGCGCCCAGAGAAGCGCGCATCTCGGAAACCAAGTCTACCGCGTTCTGAACTACTATCATGGTTCTTCCTGCCATTTCATAATCATAGACCAGCAAGTTTTGATTTGGCTCATAGTGGCTTATCAATCCTGTTACTGAATTTATTGACTGCCAGCCAGGATATGCTGTATCTATGTCTTTATTTTGCTCAATGTATTCAATAGAAGGTTTTGCTGATAAGGCAGCATCAATTTTAGGGTCAGTAAAATTAAATTCCATACCAAAAGCATGGGTATCCATCTTCTTGATATCAATTTCAATTCCCTGACCTTCAAGAGCGCCGACTTGGAGGCTCTTTTGTTTAAAGGAACCGTCTAACAGATTCATGGTATTAAATTGTGTTGCGCTGGCTACACGGTTAATCTCCCAGGCTAACTGGTCGATTTCGCTTTTTATAGCGTTACGGTCAACAGAAGTATTGGTATCGTTAGCGGCCTGTGTTGCCAGTTCATTCATTCTGTGGAGGATGGAATGGACTTCGTTCAGGGCTCCCTCTGCTACTTGGATTAAAGATACCCCATCCTGTGCATTCGTGGAGGCTTTCCCCAATCCACGGATTTGCTGACGCATTTTCTCTGAGATTGATAAGCCGGCTGCATCGTCCGCCGCACTGTTAATCTTATATCCAGAAGACAGCTTTTTCACTGATTTAGACTGTTTCGATGTTGTAATGCCTAACATCCTGTTGGCATTTTCTGCTTGCAAATTATGTTGTATAATCATATTTTCCATCTCCCAACTCTTAATATCTTATGTTTTATATTTTATGCTTAAATTTAATGTACCTAAAGTAATATGTATTATATCGGCATGTCGACTGAGAATTTGAAGATGATTTCCCAAAATTATACAGATAATTTAAATTACTGGTCACAGCTTCAGATTATGAGCGAACAGTAACGAATTTAAAATACCAATAGCATAAATTAAAAAATATTCTTGTAATAATATCCCAACAGGTGTTAAAATACAAAAAGCAGCATCTGTTATTGCTGCAGATATCAAAGGTTAAAACTTTGCCAGTATGATGCTGGATTAAGGGCTAGGGATATGTAAAATGAAAATCAAACAACAGACGATTGGGATAGGAAGACCGTTGGTCTGCGTTCCGTTGGTGGAACTAGATGAAAATAATATATATAAAGCGGCGGAATCTGCCGTAGCCTCAGGAGCACAGGCACTGGAATGGCGCATGGACTGGTTTGCACAGCCAGGCTGTTGGAATCGGATGCGGGAAGTGCTGCATAATTTGCAGCAAATCTGCGGGGAAGTTATTTTACTGTGTACATTCCGCAGCAAACCCCAAGGAGGGGAGCGGGAGATTTCACAGGAAGAATATCTGCGGCTGCTTTTGAACATTTCGGGCAGCGGACAGGCGGACTTGCTGGATGTGGAGGTTTCTGAAATTGCAGAGCCGTCCGAGGTAATCCGGCAACTGCACAGTTTAGGGCAATGTGTGGTTGGTTCCCGGCATTATTTTACCTGTACGCCTGAAACAGAAAAGCTGCAGGAGGATTTAACGGCAATGCAGCATTGGGGAGCAGATATCGGCAAGCTTGCAGTGATGCCGCACAGCCCTATGGATGTGCTTGCACTTTTGGCGGCAACAGCAAAGATGAAAGAGATATATCCGCAGTATCCATTGATAACGATGGCAATGGGCGGGCTAGGGGTTATCTCTCGTGTCAGCGGAGAGATATTTGGGTCTTGTATGACGTTTGCAAGCATGGGAAAAACATCTGCACCGGGTCAGCTGCCCCTGCAGGATGCCAGAGTGATTTTGGATAAGATTTCGGAAAGCATGGAATAAGTTATGAGGAAAGATAATATTTATCTGATTGGTTTTATGGGAACCGGGAAGACGACAGTATCCCACAAATTGTCAGAATTACTGGGTTTTGAAGAGATAGACACCGATGAATGGATTGCATGCCAGCAGGGGCAGAGCATACCGGAGATATTTGAGAACTACGGAGAGCAGTATTTTCGGGGTCTGGAAACGGAACTTCTGCGTAGGCTGGGGGAAGGGGAGCACAAAATAATTTCCTGTGGCGGCGGCATGGCGCTTAAGCAGGAGAATGTCGCGCTCATGCAGGAGAATGGCGTGGTGGTGCTTTTGACAGCAGAGCCGGAGACGATTTTAGCCAGGGTGCGGGGAGATGATGGGCGTCCTATCCTCAATGGGAATATGAACGTGTCCTATATTCAGGAACTGCTGGCGAAGAGACTGCCTTATTATGAGGCGGCAGGAGAGGTTGTAATCGCCACAGATTTGCGTTCTCCACAGGAGATTGCAGAGGAGATTGAGAAAAAATTAAATTCTGGCAAAATTTGCTTTGATTTTTGAAAAAAAGTGTGCTATAATAACCTACGTTCGTAAAATACTGGAGAAGCACCCATAGTTTAACGGATAAAACACCAGATTCCGGTTCTGGGGCTGGGGGTTCGATTCCCTCTGGGTGTATTGGCACTTTTGAAAATGACTTCCCTGTCGGCAGCATTGCGGCAGGAAGTTTTGCACATAGAGACATTTTGAGGAAACAAAATGTTATAGATAAGGAGATAGGATGGCTAATATGGAGAATGGGTCCGGCAATGGGCTTAATATAGATAAAATTGTTGATTTTTGCAAGAAAAATGTGAAATATATCTCAGCGGGAGTAGTCACGGTGGCTCTTGTCGCCTTTTTGGCAGTTACAGCGGTGAATAACTCAGGCAAGCAGGAGAAACAGGATGATAAAGTGGCTGTGCAGGATGGGGAACAGGATCCAGATACTGCTGAGGATGGCAGTGAGGCGAGTGATGATGCAGTTCAAGATGAGGAAGAGAAAGACGAACATCCGGAAATAACGGAACTGATTTCCACGTACTATAATTCGTATGCGGCCGGGGATTTGGACAAGCTTTCCGGTATTGCGCAGAAGCTTTCTGATATGGAGAAAGATTATATTAAGATGATGAATGAGCATGTAGAAAGCTATGGCAACGTTTCCTGTACCGTGGCGCAGGGGGCGAAAGAAAACGCGTATATTGTCTGTGCAGTCTACGATATGAAATTTGCAGGAGTGGATGAGACGCTTCCGGGAATGAACGTCTTTTATGTCCAGACTGATAAAAATGGAGGGCTGTATATCAATAACCGCTATAGCTCTTTTAACCGCGAACTAGAAGAGCAGAAGACAAAGAAAAAAATTCTTACGCTGATGGAAGAGTTTGAGAAGAGCGATGCTATTGTAAGTCTCCAGCAGGAAGTGCAGACAGAATATGACAAGATTGTGGCGGGCAATGAAGAATTGCAGAAGAAACTGAATGAGATGGTGGATGCCATAGCAAATTGGAAAGAATCTTATACGCCGCCGGCAGAAGAGGAGACGCCGGAAGAACCAGAGGCAACAGATGACGGAAGTGCGGACGATGGCAATGCCGATGATGGAAGCGCGGACGATGGCAATGCCGGTGATGGCAGCGCGGACGATGCAAATGCAGACGATGGCAATACGGATGACGGAAGCGCAGACGATGGCAGTGCTGGTGATAGCAATACGGACGATGGGAATTCTGATGATGGAAGCACGGATGATGGAAATAGTTCAGGGCTGAATTATGTTCCGGAGGGTACAGTAATGACTGCCAATGATGGCTATAATGTGCGCAAATCCATGGATGAGACGTCGGAACTCGTCGGAACAACGGCAGTCGGCGACAGCATTACGGTTGTTCTCAGTTATGCAGAAGGATGGACGAAGGTAGAATGGAATGGAATTACCGGTTATATCCGTACAGATTTGCTGCTGAACAATTAATTTCCTATACAGATAAGAAAGGAATTGCCTGCATAGGCAATTCCTTTTTTGGCATAGAATTATGCGTTTTATTTTTCGTAACTATATAACAGAGCGTGCGAAAAAATAGGGCTGTTATTGTCTGCATAAAATAAGAAAAATGCTTCACCCTAATGGTAAAACCACCAGGAGGAAGCTATGTATAAAAATGAAGAAATCAATGTATTAAAGGAAACCAGAAAAAATGCAGCTATGGCGGTAAATGCGATTGATGCACTGATGGGAAAGGTTTACAATCAGGAATTTGCTTATGAGCTGACAGCGGAACGAGAGCGTTTTCGCGATTTTGAACGTAAGGCAGAAGCCGGGCTGTGGGAGCACGGATTGGTGAGCCGGGATTCCGGTATCCAGAAAGCGATGCTGTGGGGTTCCATTCAGGCCAATACGATGCTGAATATCAGCACCAACCATGTGGCAGATATGGTAATTCAAGGAAATGCCAGAGGAATTACGGAGTTAATGAAGACAAAGCATAACAACAAGGCTAGCGGCAGCTTTGCCAATGAACTTGCCGAGGAACTGATGGATTTTGAAGAAGAAAACATTGAAAGGCTGAAACGGTTCCTGTAACCTGTATATTACAAGGAAGCGGGAGTACGCATCATTTTCAGCGGCTGCACATGCATGATTTAGGCTTAGGGCAGCAGAAAGAAAGTGGGGGAACATGGAAGAGTCGATAAGAATTAATAAATATCTCAGTGAGGCGGGGGTTTGTTCCCGCAGGGAAGCGGACCGCCAGATTGAGGCGGGGCGCGTATCTATCAATGGCAAAATAGCGGTGGCGGGGGATAAAGTTTCCCCGTTGGATGTGGTCATGTTCGGCAAAGTGAAAGTCTCCAAAGAAGAGGAGGTAATTCTGCTGGCGGTAAATAAGCCAGCAGGCATTGTGTGTACGGCTGAGAAGCGGGAAAAAGACAATATTGTGGATTTTTTGGATTATCCCAAACGTATTTATCCTATTGGGCGGCTGGATAAGACCTCACATGGCTTGCTGTTGATGACAAATCAGGGAGATTTGGTAAATAAGATGATGCGCAGCGGGAATTACCATGAGAAAGAATACATTGTCAAGGTGAACCGGGACGTTACGGCGGAATTCCTGCGGGGAATGGCAGGGGGCGTGTATCTGGAAGATTTGGCGGCGACAACCAGGCCATGTAAGGTGGAAAAGGTGGCGAGGCGTGCATTCCGCATTATCCTTACACAGGGTATGAACCGGCAGATTCGCAGGATGTGTGAATCGTTTCACTATCGTGTGATGGATTTGAAAAGGGTGCGTATTATGAATATCTGTCTGGGAGATTTAAAAGAAGGCTCTTACCGTAAAGTGACAGAGGAAGAATGGCAGACGCTGCAGGAGCAGATTAAAGATTCGAAAGGATGAGGTATGGACAGAAATCAGGCGGAATCAAAGATAAAAGAGCTGAAAAGCGAACTGGAATATCATATTGACCGCTATTATAATCAGGACAATCCTGAAATCAGCGATCATGAGTACGATATGAAAATGCAGGAGCTGAAGAAGCTGGAACAGGAATTTCCAGAACTTGTCACGGCAGACTCTCCCACACAGAAAGTAGGAGGCACGGCAAAGCGAGAGGCAGGCGTGCTGGTGCGCCATAATGTTCCTATGTTGAGCCTGCAAGATGTATTTTCCCGGGAAGAATTGGAAGAATTCGTGGAGGAGATGCAACAGCAGTTAGAGGAGCCGGAATTTGTCGTGGAGTATAAGATTGACGGCTTATCTATGGCGCTCCGTTATGAGCAGGGGGAGCTGGCGCTGGCTTTGACGCGCGGAGACGGCGTGAACTTTGGCGAGGATGTGACTGCCAATGCCAAGGTGATTCCAGATGTTAAGAAGAAGTTAAAAGTTCCAGTGGATTATCTGGAAATCCGCGGGGAAGTTTATATGAAAGAGCATGATTTTGCGCGGGTCAACGAAGTACAGGAGCTGAACGGCAAAAAGGTGTTTGCTAACCCCAGAAACTGTGCGGCGGGAACGCTTCGTCAATTAGACAGTAAGGTCACAAAAGAACGCGGTCTTTCGATGTTTGTATTTAACATCCAGCAGATTCGGGGAATGGAAATCACAACACATACCCAGGGATATGAATATCTAAAAAAAAATAAAATTCCAGTTATTGACGATTACCGGGTTTGCCGGACCAAGGAGGAAGTTTGGGCTGCCATCTGTGCCATCGGCGACAACAGGGGCAATCTGGGCTATGATATAGATGGGGCAGTCGTAAAAATCAATTCCCTGGCGGACAGGGAAAAGCTGGGAGCGACATCGAAAGTTCCCCGCTGGGCAGTGGCATATAAGTATCCACCAGAGGAGAAAGAGACAACGCTTCTCGATATTGAACTTTCTGTTGGGCGGACAGGGAGGATTACGCCCACCGCCATTTTTGAGCCGGTGCGTTTGTGTGGGACCAGCGTGTCGCGGGCTACATTACACAACCAGGATTTTATTGATGAACTGGATATTCGCATTGGGGATCGGATTCAGGTATATAAATCGGGTGAAATCATTCCCAAAGTCCGCAAGGTATTGAAAGAAAAGCGACCGCAGGGAGCGCAGCCTTACCGTCTGCCTGAAAATTGCCCAGTGTGCGGCGCGAAGACCCAGCGGGAGAAAGACACGGCGGATATCAAATGCACCTCGCCCAATTGCCCGGCGCAGTTAGAAAGGCATATCATTAATTTTGTGGGCAGGGGTGCCATGGATATCAAAGGATTTGGAACCGTATATGTGGAAGAACTGGTGCGGCTGGGCTATCTGCAAGACATTGCCGATATCTATGTGCTGAAAGAGCATCGCGATGAGCTGATTGAACAGGGGATTATTGGTAAGGAGAAAAATACCGATAAGCTTCTGGAGGCGATTGAGAAATCTAAGGAAAATGATGCCAGCCAACTTTTGACTGGTTTTGGAATCCCCAATGTGGGGAAAGCTGCTGCGAAAGCTATACTGAGGGAGTTTCGGTCAATTGATGCGTTGATTCAGGCGGATGGCGAAGCGCTGCAGCAGGTAAATGATATCGGAGAAGTCAGCGCGGGCTGCATTGTGGATTTTTTTGCTAAAGAGGAAAACCGGCGGATTGTGGAGCGGATGAAAGAATATGGCGTCAATATGCAGTCTAAGGAGCAGCCGCGGGGCAGTAAATTCGAGGGTATGATTTTTGTGGTTACTGGGACGCTGCCTACGCTGGGACGGAAAGAAGCTGCTGAATTGATTGAGGGGCAGGGCGGCAAGGTTTCCGGTTCTGTCTCTAAGAAGACGTCGATAGTCCTGGCGGGAGAGAGCGCCGGAAGCAAGCTGGCCAAGGCAGAGGAATTGGGAATCCGTGTGATTTCCGAGAAAGAATTGTTTGAGATGCTGAATTAGAATGTAGTAGAAAGAAGGAATGAATTATGCCGATTAAGGTGCAGAGCGGATTGCCGGCGAGAGAGAAGCTGGAGCGGGAGAATGTCTTTACGATGGATGAAAACAGGGCAATGCATCAGGATATCCGGCCGATTGAGGTGGGAATCCTGAACTTGATGCCTTTAAAGGAAGATACAGAGCTGCAGATTCTGCGGGAACTGTCCAACACGCCCCTACAGGTGGACGTGACATTTGTGGTGGTTGGCAGCCATGAATCGCGCAACACGTCCAGCAGCCATCTGAATAAGTTTTACAATACATTTGACGAAATCAAAGAACAGAAATTTGACGGATTTATCATAACCGGCGCTCCCGTGGAACAGATGGAGTATGAGGAGGTAGACTATTGGGAAGAGTTTGAGCAAATCTGCGAGTGGACGAAGACGAATGTAACTTCCACCATGCATCTGTGCTGGGGCGCTCAGGCAGGACTTTACCATCATTATAATATCCCCAAGCATAAGCTGGATGAGAAAATGTTCGGCATATTTGAGCATAAGGTCAGTAACCGCAAGATTCCGCTGGTGCGTGGGTTTGATGATTATTTTCTTGCGCCCCATTCCCGGCATACGGAGGTGCGCAGGGAGGATATTGACAAAGTTCCTGCGCTTACGGTTCTGGCGGAATCGCCGGAGGCTGGCGTATTCCTCCTGATGGATACGACTGGAAAGAAAATCTTTGTCATGGGGCATCCGGAGTACGATAGGGTAACACTACATACGGAGTATATGCGCGATAAGGAAAAAGGGCTGGATATCCAATTGCCGAAGAATTATTATGTGGATGATGATGATGCTATCCGTCCCAACCTGCAGTGGCGCGCCCATGCCAATGCGCTCTATTCCAATTGGCTGAATTATTACGTCTATCAGGCTACGCCTTATGAATATACGGCGGTGCAGCCGAGAAAGCGCAAATAGCCGTATATACACGGTTCATTGAGCCAGGCGCAATTGCGAAACAATATAAAACCAGGGTAGAGGAGAATGGGCCTACCCTGGTTTTTTGGAATTATTCATTTTTGGTATCTCTTGGCTTAGGCTTATACTGCTCTTCACCAGATTCAATATAGAGAACAAAGTCATTGATTTCTTTCTCACTCCATCCGGCAGCGCGCAGCCCCAACAACAGTCTTGCAATTTCGGTCATATTCATGTTATCACAATCCTTTCTGAAATCATAAGTCTGATTAGCAGCTTCTGATTTTATTGTAATGCCGAATTGATTTCCAGTCAATATCAAGAAACCTATTTTAATTTTGTGAAAGAGTATGCATGCTTCCCAGTACAGATATTCAATTATGTAAGATTTCGATGGTCTTTGGTAAAATATCATATATTTAAAATTTTCATGTACCCAAATGACTGAAATTATGCTACAATGCGGATTAAAAGAACCGTATCAATATTGATTGGCAGTGAAATGGTATCTATGTAGGATATCAGTAGGGGGAAAGTAAGCATATGCAGGTGAAATATTACGATATTGGAGTTAATCTTTTTTGCAAGCAGTTTCCGAATCCAGAACAGGTAATCGGCGAGGCAGGGAATGAGGGAGTATGCTGCATTTTGACCGGGACAGACATGAAGGAGAATCGGAAGATTGATGATTTTGTGGAAACGCATAATGCCTATGGCACAGCGGGGATACACCCCCATAATGCAGACCGTGCAAAGCAGGAAGATTTTAAGGCTATGGAGCAGATTTTATCAGAGAATGACAGAATTGTTGCCGTGGGCGAGTGCGGTCTGGACTATGACAGGATGTTCTCAACGAAAGAAAATCAGATAAGATGTCTGGAAAAGCATATAGTGCTTGCAGAAAAGCTGGACATGCCACTGTTCCTCCATGAGCGCAGCGCCGCCGATGATTTTATAAAACGATTTAAAAAGCATCCTGATATCTGCAAGAAGTCTGTGGTTCATTGTTATACAGGAGATAAAAGGACCTTGGATAAGTATCTTTCCATGGGATTTGCCATCGGCATTACCGGGTGGATTTGCGATGACCGCCGTGCCAAAGAACTGCGTGAGGCAGTGTCGATAATTCCCTTGGATCGGATATTGGTGGAGACGGACGCGCCCTACTTGACGCCCAGAAATGTCCCGGGGCTTGGCAGGACGAATGTCCCGCAGAATATTAAATATGTGGTCAGGGACTTGGCAAAATATATGAAATTACCGGAGGAAGAGTTGATGCAAAATGCGAGGAAGAATACAGAAAGGATTTTCCGAATTGGAGATTGATGATTGTGGCGGTTGTATTTCAAACCGCCACAGTTTTTTTAGTCCTCGGAAGCAATGATGATGTCAAACAGTCTGGCATTTTCATCGCAGTATGGCTTCTGCAGCTTGTATTCTGCGGAATGCTTGCCGTCCGGGGTAAGGGAAATCTCTACCGCCTCAGGATTAATCTGTGCCCGCGGCACGTTGATGACGCCGGCATATACGGAATTGGTATTGCAGGGGTCATGGAAGAGTGCATGGATGAGCAGTGATTTTACTGCCGGAACGCCGTTCGTATTCTTGGTCACCTTAACGGCGCTGTCGCTTTCTCTCTCATAGCGGACAAAGGCACGTCCTGTTACATTTTCCGGCAAGGTGATTTTCCTGTTTGCGGCGTCCAAGGTGAACTTGTCATCTCCCGCAGTGGCAGATACTTCGTATGTCTTGCCGAAGGTATTGTTTTCGTTGATAACCTTTACATATTTTACTTCTGCGCCTGTAGTTCCGACAGGAACATATTTGAGCGTTGCTGTGCCGTCAGCGGCAATATTGATGATTTCGGATACTGGAATGGTAACCTTATTGTCCGTATCGGCAATCTCCTTGTCCGTGCCGAACTGTGAAGCAGCAAGATCAAGGGAGAAAAGGCTGTTGGAGAAACTGAATGTGCCTGTCTGTGCCTTATAGAATGTTGCGATTTCCGCACCCATGGCGTCGGTAACGGCAGTGCCCTCTGCGGCAGTCTTTAAACTTGGCTCCTCAATCTGTGTGTAGCGGCCTGTCAGTTCGCTGGTTGCCGGGTCATACTCCTCTACGGCCCTGATTCTTTCGAGAACTAATTCATTTGGGTTAAACATAATATTTTCCTCCTTGTTATTGTTTGTTTTGCCCCAAATTGGGGGCAGTCATAGTTTGTAAATGAATCTGCAGAATTCATAATAAGACAAGGCAGAGCAGCCTAGTTGGCATATGTTCTGCCTTATCCTATACAACTTAAATTTGTACACTGGCGTCAGGGTACAAATCGGCTGTTCATTTCCGAATTGGGGGATTTTTTTGCATTATCTAGTTAAAATCACTGACCGTGTTATATGTTTTGTTGTTTTAAACCTAGCCGCTTTAGCCATGCGCCGATGGTTTCCGTTTCCATACAGCCATTAAAATTTTTCTTGCGTTCTTCATTGTATATGTTGGCAATCGTTTGAGATTCTGCTTTCAGCCAGTAATGCCACATAGGGGCTATGTTTTTAGCAAATGATTCCTCTGCCTTTTTCCGATGCTCGGAATGTTCGGGGTTCTGCCATTCGGGTCTGTGAAAAGAAAAGTAATTATACAATGTGAACTGCAGGATTTTATATTCCATCTGCTCGGGGACGCGGTTCTCCACCTCTGCGTGTGCCAGGGAACAAGCCCTTATGAACTCCGGTATGCTGGCGAAAGTATAAATCCCGCCGTCCCGCCTGGTGATGCTGTCCGGGCGGTGTTTCCAAACATACGAGGTAATGGGAAGATATCTGTTTCGTTTTGCAAGGGACGCTGCGATGCAGAGGAAATAGCTGTCTTCATGCACACGTAACTTATCGTGAAAACGGATATCGTTCTGCATAAGAAAATTCCTGCGGAATAGTTTCCCATGCATCCAGGTTGCGTCATTTTCATGGGTGATGTAGCAATATTTCCCGGTTTCGTCTACAAGTTCCTCCAGCCATGATGTTGATAGCATGTCCGGCGCATTTTGTTTCGCTTCTTGCAGCAATGCCCCCAGAACTCCCACATTGTGAAGGGAATCATCAGCATCGCAGAACATGATATATTCGCCTTGTGCCGCGTTTAGCCCTGCTTGTCTGGCAACTCCTGGACCACCATTTTTTTCCAATTCAATCTGGGCAATGTCCATCCCGAACATGTACAGAAAATTTTTGTCCAAGGCGATCCCTCCGCCATCGTTCGCAATAATGACTTCGATATCTGAAAAATTAACCCCTACCTGCGTACTGATGCTTGCCAGGAGGGGGAATATCTCTTTCTCTGTTTCTTTATACTTGGGTATGACAATGCTTAAAAATTTTCTCATGCGTCCTCCTTTCCCTGGAGCTGCTCAATTTTTTCAGCGAGTTCCTGTACTGCCTTAATCAAAAATGGAATGAATCCTTCATAGTTGACTGCCAGTTGGCTCTCTACCCCTTCTGGTATCTCATTTGGGTCAAAGTCAAAAAGGTTGTTGTTTACGAGATTGGCAAAAGACTCGTTGCCGTAAATTGTTTTCAATGCATGTTGTACGTTTTGTGCCGACACGCCGACCCTGGTACGGCTTCCCTTTTTTGTGCCTTTGCCATGTTCCATTCTGTCGTAAGCGCACAGACCGTATTTTTCCTTTTTGCTTCGCTCCTCATCAGACAGGTTGTCCTCGTCAATGTAAAGTTCGCGCCCATTGAACACGTAGCGTATCGGCGTCACTTTGCCCAGGAATTCCAGTGCGCCGTCTTCCATCGTTGTGATATCCGCTTTGTCGCGTTCATCCGATGTGACGGTGATGGCAACTTTTGAGGTGATGCTGCTCAAAGAACTGGCGTTTCCTAACTGAATGCTGTTGGCGTTTGAGGTTGAAGCATAATATCCTAAGGCTGTAGAATTATTTGCTGAAACACCTGAGTAACACCCCAGGGCTGTAGAGTTCCCACCAGTCGCGTTGGACTGGCATCCTAATGCCATTGCAGCGTTTCCGTTTGTTCTGACCCGATTTCCCAAGGCCAGAGAGTTTATGCCATTCGCATACGTGTCTCTTCCTAAAGCTACTGAATTTAAACTGCCCGCACAAGTATTAGCTCCCACTGCTATTGAACATTCCCCATCAGTATGAGAACCCCATCCTAATGCAACTGATCTGGCTCCATTTGCCCTTACCTGGCAAGGCATAGCTAATGAGCCGTTTGCATTTGCATATGCAGCATACCCAATACTGAGGCTTTGCCCATTTAACAATGAGGCTGGCAGATATGTATCCTTAATCACATTCCCATCACTATCTTGTGTGGCTTTCACAGCAGAGCCAACACCAGTAATGTTATTTGGTGCGATAGCCCGGAGTTCTCTGTTGAGGGAATCCCATGCAGCCAGCCAATTTGCGGAATCCATGCTATGCTTGTTCAGGGAGAATGTGAGGTTAAGGGCATGGTTGTTGGGGTCGTTGGAATCCGTTACGGATTCGGCAACGCATCGGTAGGAGGCATTCGGATTGGGGTACGTGAATGAGATGCCGCCTTTCAATGGTGTGGTAGTGATGCTAACTTTCCAGCCGGAACGCCACCGAGAATATTCAGTGTTTCTGTAAAATATAGATATATCGTGCACCTGGACCCCCGGGCATTTCCAAACAGTGTTCGCAGTTCCTATTGATATGGCGCAGTTTGCCCCATCATGTCCGAAGTTTACTGGCAGGTTTGCAATCTCATTTCTTGCACTGCCTACGCAGATGGCAGTCGTCCTTTCCCACCTTTTCCCATCCTGGTAATTGTATCCCGCAATTATGTAATCCACAGATTGCCCAGTTTCATAGTTAAAAATAGATACTGTAAATTTCAGGAAAGATGAGCACCACGTATAAGGCAGGGATATCTGTAGGAACCCTGTAACACTTCCTGCTGTATGATTCAGATACCCATCTTCCGGGAATGCTATGTACCCATTCCTGCCGGAATAGGCAACCCCTCCAGCAGGGGTTAATTCCCCGGAGAGCTCACCCCCTGAAAGCGGAAGCGCGCCTATGTTTGCCGGCGTGATATTTACATTCCCTTTGCGGTAACTGCTTTCCGCATTCCCTTTTATGCCAGTCACCGGGCTTCCCGCCAATATATCCCATTTGCCGCCGGCAGTCTTATAGACATTGGAGCCTGCCGGGACGGTGATACCGGCTCCTTCCTCGAAGTTTCCGTTTGTGGTAAACTGGTCGGAAACGTTGTACATGTCTCCGGCTTCAATATCAGCCAAAGCGGGCAGATTGGCGAAGGTCCTTGTGCCCATCGGGCGCAGCGCACTGCCCAGGCTGTCCTTGACGTCTTGTGCCAGATTACAGTAATATTGTGCCTGTTCAGAATAATGTTTTGCACAGTCTTCATTTTCATTTTCACGCAAACCAGTATGCCCGATGGCATAGGATTTGGACATATTTGCCTGTCGTGCGGCTTCTTCTTTGCTATTGAGAGCAGCATTTGCGCTGGCAGCAGCAGCCGTGGCAGAATCTGCAGATTCACCGGCTTTCGTGTTGGCAGTTTTTGCCGCAGACTTGGCATTGGAACTGTGATTTGCTGCAGCGTTTTCAGCTTTTTTAGCTTCTTCTTTATAGTATTTGGCGTTGTCAGTTTCTTCATGTTCCCTGGAGTTGGTGTCGCCCTTGGCGTAAGACTGAGCGAGTAAAGCGCTGGCCGCGGCAGATGTCATGACCTGGTCGTAAGTCTTGTCTGCGGCAAACAGCGCATGGTGCAGCGCATCGAAATCATCGGAAGAAGTGATGTTGCTGTTGTGGTAGGCGCTGGGGATGATATTGACATTGAGATTCATGGTGGCAAAAATGCTTTCTGTATCTTCTGTCTGTTCTTTAAATACAAGTTCGGCAGTCCCGCTGCCGGCTGCAAGGCAGGCTTTTTCCGGGATGGAAATGTCCACACTGCCGTCATCATTGATGGTGGCGTCCGTGAAGATGTGTTTCTTGTCCGGCGTTTCCATCTTAAAATAGCAGTGATGCGTGTTTTTGTCCGCCTGGAATGGCTCGCATCTGTCTGTCAGGGTTACGTGCAGCTTGAAGCTGCCCTTCGTGTACTGTTTGATGTTCAAAGTCTTGATTTGGTTAATAGTAACGTCCAAAGTAATTTCATGTGTAAAAATCATAATGTCCCCTTTCTTATAATCCTATCAATACGATAGGAGAGTATCTGAGTGATATCGTACACGCCAGGTTGGCAGTGATACAGTTCTTATTTTCGTTAAAGATTCGCTCCATTCTGGGGAATATGTAGTCGAAATCCTTGGCAATATTGTGTGTACTGTCGGAGGTGGAAATAATGTGTTCTTTGCCTTTGATAGTGATTATTTCCTGATTACTGCAGTTCCTTATGTTTGTTTCCCTGCCATTTAAGGAAAGGACGAG
This sequence comes from uncultured Lachnospiraceae bacterium, assembly GCA_947565885.1. Classification (GTDB taxonomy): domain Bacteria; phylum Bacillota; class Clostridia; order Lachnospirales; family Lachnospiraceae; genus Petralouisia. Next base: position 664 of record CANOHX010000040.1, on the reverse strand, counting down.
ATTTCCTGTCTGATGCAAGGTGATTTCTATATCGGGGTAGAGGTATCCTTCCACGTCAGAAATATTATGGAAATACTTTATGTTTAATTCTGGATTGTATACAGTTCCATATTGAATATGGAACTGATGGACAACCTCATCGCGGTAAGCGTAGGGAGAGTCCGTATACATGGTCAATTCCAGTCCGGCAATTTTGCCGTTGAGGTTTATCTGCTTGGTGGTAAACACAGCGTTCCAATAAATGTCCCAGTAACCATCCTGCGCAATTTTAAACGGATGGAAAGATTTCCGGCAGAGCCACCGTTGGATGACAGATAGTTCAGATGGGGATAAATACATATCCTCGGTATTTCCCAGTGTGCAGGGATTTTTGCAAATCTGGAAAGTGGAAGTGTAGGGGCTGTCGTAGGTGGAAGCGTGCAGCCTGAAGATATCAGAACTGCCCGCCCGCTCCTGATGGTAAGTGATGTCTGCCCCGGAAGACATGGACTCGCTGCCTGAAACGCCGTCAAAATGGCAGACCATCATACGGAATTCTGACAGCCTTTTTTGGTCATATTCAAAATCTGTTGCATACATAATTTAATCCTCCATAATAGACATCAGCGGAGGGTTTGTCAAGTAAAATGTGTAAGTTTTTAAATTTTTCCTTACCGGCAGTTCT
>CANOHX010000039.1 GCA_947565885.1 uncultured Lachnospiraceae bacterium | reverse complement strand
GAAATTCTTCTGACTGTAACATGTGGAGCAGCGTTTGTGCTTATTTGTGCAAATTACCAATAAATAGTTAAAAAATTACCTTTTGACACCCTAATCCTATATTTCATAGATAACCGTTGAACCATTACAAATTTTTCTTATTGAAAGCTGCCACGGAAAATACACACCCCGCCACAATCAGTACAATCGCAACTGCCGCTGCCCATAGATAATCTTCCCCCGCATTGAGGTCTGCCAGCAGTCCTGCCGACTGCATAAGATACGTTGGCGTATATTCTTTGACTGCCGGAAACAGTCCCAGCAGATAAGAAACGGCAAAAGCAGCTCCCACCGCGAGCATGACTGCACCTGTGGAATTACAGAACACAGAAGCCATGCCAAGCACGGAAATCAGCCACAAGCCAAAAAGATAAAAGCAGCCCACGGCAGCGGATATATGGTGCGCCACGCTGTTGTCCCAAAAGTACGCATTGTAGCCATATGTGATAACATAACTCAACAGAAATCCCAAAGTCCAGACAGTTACCATCACGCCCCATTTTGCGCAGAAAATCTTCCACCGCTTCATCCCTTTTGTCACAACATTGATAAGTGTTCCTTTTTGATACTCCGTTGTGAAGATTCCAGAAAACAATAGCAGAACTATAATTAGCGCCATTGGCATATTTTTAAAAAACTGCGTCCAGGAGGTCAGCGCGTCAACCTCCACCGCGGTAATTTGCATACCGCTCTCGGCAAGCTGTTCCGACATTATGTCCATCATCCAGGGCGTCAGCTTGGCGATTGCCGGATTCATAATGCCAAACAAGGCAAAAATTATCACCAGCAGCAGGAGTTTCCCGGTTCGGTACTGCTCCAATAATTCTTTCTTCATAAAAGCGATATACTGTCTCATCTAGCTGCCACCTCCAAAAACAAATCTTCCAATGTCGGTTCTAACCGCTCTATGCGCTGGACGGATATATGATTCTGCAGCAATACTTCCATAATCCTTTCCATGGCATTTCCTTCTTTGCCGTAGACTGTAACGACTGCCCCCTCCCCCTGTGCACCGTCCCCATATTGACCGAGAAACCGTGAGGCATCCTCCGCTTTCAGAAATTCCACTGCAATACCATCCTCTCTGCGCATTCCCCTGATTTCTTCCAACGTTCCGCTCCTGACAATCCTGCCTTCATGGAGAAAGGCAATGCGGTCACAGATACGCTCCACATCGGAAAGAATATGGGTGGAAAAAATCACTGTCGTATGCGCTTTCACGGAATGCAGAATATCAAGAATCTCTTTCCTGCCAATGGGGTCAAGGGCGGATGTTGGCTCATCGCAGATAAGCAGCCTGGGGCTGTTTAACAATGCCTGCGCAATTCCCATCCTCTGTTTCATTCCGCGGGAAAAACTGCGGATACGCTTTTTCACCCCGGCAAGTCCCACCAAGGAAAGCAGCTCTGCTGATTTTTCTTTCACCTGCTTTCGGGGCATCCTCGTAATCTCGCCGCACATCATCAGGTATTCCAACGGCGTCATAAAGCCATAGAACTCCGGCACATCCGGCAAATAGCCAATAAAACGGTTGGTATGATTCTGTCCGAAAGAGACCTTTTCTCCATTGACAAATATTTCGCCCACATCCATTTTCAAAAGTCCCAGCGCCATTTTCATGGTCGTGGTCTTGCCCGCGCCATTTTTACCGATAAATCCAAATACGGAATGCTCCGGCACGGAAAAACTCAAATCATCTATGACTTTGTTGTTCCCAAACGATTTGCTGACATGGGAAATTTTTAAGATATCCATCTATGCCTCCTCCCTGCCCAAAATAAAATACAGAATCGGACCGACAAAATTCATGCCGATAATCGTCACCACAATCCACACCGTCCGATTTCCATGCTTATAATTCTCATGTGTGAGAATATGCCACAAGGTATAACCCAAAAGCGCAAATTCTGCAATCACCAGCGGTATCAAAAATGGCAGGATTTCTGTTATCTGCATATTTCCATTCATCATCTAATCTCTTCCTTTCTCATAATCTACGGAAACGCTGATGATAGCGTTTCTCGCACCGGACTTGCGCCGCAAAACATCATAGTCCCTTATTTCAGCCTGCCCAGCTCCTCTTTGATTTCCCGAAACCTAGGCTCTCCCTCTAAGCCGGCAAACACCGGGCTGTCAAAGGATTTTTTCACCTCTTCCAACACCAGCTGCCTGTCCCGCGGCGCCTCAGCGGCGCCTTCCTCCTGCCTAAACCATTCCTCAAGCTGGGTAAAATACTCGTCCCCATGCAAAAGCAGGATACCTCCAGATGAAAACAACTCCCTGAGACAGCAGACATATCTGCTGGCATGGACAAGCGCCTGTTCTTTCTCTCCATGCACTGCATAACATATGGTCGCCTGATACTCAAATCCGGCAATCAGGTTGGGGTTGAGCTTTCCAAGATGATATATTTCCTCCACCTGTCCGATACGCTCTATGGTCGGCTCACAGACTTCCAAGTCATCCATATGCATGGAAATATATTCCGTTGCCGTTCCCACCAGTGATTGCAGCCCCTGATACATGGTAGCCTGCATAAAACTTTCTGCCTTGTGCGTCTCTCCTGACGCCTTGTATGCCTGCATTAGGATTATACCGCTCTGCCCTAGCAGCCTGTTCGGCCTGGTGATTTCCTCCAGCGATTCTATGACCTCATCCGTCCTGCCAAGCTGCAGATGTGCCAACGCCTGTAATGCCACCACGTCATCCGTAATCCTCACATCCCGGCAATTTTCCCTGATATGCCCACACAATCCAGCAATGGCTTCCAATACCTCAAACTGCCTCTGCCTGTCCCCTGCCAGCATAAAATGGTTGAGCCACAGAACACAGGCCTGGAACAGAAATGGATAACAGGAATAATATTTCTTTACATAGGACTGCGTCTCTGCCAGAACTTCCTCAAAGGAACCACCGGCAAACTTTTGCGCAAACTGCTGATACCATTTCTGAATCTGCTCCTTAGACAGCTGCGGGAAATATCCAATCAGTTCATCCACTGTGACGTCAAAAAAAGCTGCAAGCATGGGCAGGATAATAATGTCCGGCATACTCTGCCCCGTCTCCCATTTGGAGACTGCCGCTTTCGTGACGCCGACGAACTGGGCGAGCTGTTCCTGCGTAACCCGCTTCTGCTGCCGCAGGCGCACAATATTTTCTGCAATATTCAATTTATCCATCTGCATTTGCCCTCCTCCTTGGGTTATAGGATACGAACAAAACATTTCATGCGTTTACTATAAGTATACCCGAATTTACAAGCAGCCACAATGGATTATGGCGATACTTTACGATATAAAATCAACCGCCAGGAAACTTCCCGCCGGCTGATTCAACAATTATATTACGATGCAATATTTATATTTTTACGATTCAGGCAGACATTGTCCGCCTTTCCAGAATTCCTCCACAACTTCCTGCACCTGCGCAAGCGCCACGGTCTGAAAGCCCTCCCATTCCCTGGGGAACAATGCCTGGTACTCCTGCTGCAGAAAACGTTCATCCAAAAGCAGGATGATTCCCCTGTCCTCACTGGTGCGGATGACCCGGCCCGCCGCCTGCAGTACCTTGTTCATGCCCGGATAGCGGAAAGCATAGGCAAATCCTGCCCTTTCCTGCCGGTCGTAGAAATCCTTTAAAATCTCCCGCTCATTGCTGATTTGGGGCAGCCCCGTACCTACAACGATAACGCCAATCAACGCCTCATGCTTCAAATCAATGCCCTCGGCAAAGATACCGCCCATCACGCAAAAGCCAACCAATGTCTTTTCCCTGTGCGCCGTAAAATTGCCAAGAAACTCTTCGCGCTGCAGTTCACTCATGCCGCTCTGCTGGCAGACACAGTCCAGTTCTTCCAAAATCCCCTCTCGCTGTACAAAACACGCATAAACATCCTCCATCATTTTGTAGGATGGGAAAAAGGCAATATAATTGCCGCTTTTTGCCTTCGCTGCTTCATAGATGTAGGAGGCAATTTTTGCAAATTCCTGCTGATTCCTTCTCGTATATTTACTGCTCACGTCCCTTGCCACTGCCAGAAGCTTCTGTTCTTTACCAAACACACTCTGCGCATACACGGCATAATTGTCCGTGCAGGTACTCAATAACTTTTTATAGTACTGGATGGGCAGAAGCGTAGCTGAAAAAAAGATGGTTGACCTGCCCTTATCTATGCACGATTGCAGGTTCACCGCCGGGCTCACGCAGAACAGTTTCAGCTTAAACCTCCCATCCGCCTCATGCTCCGTATAAATCACATAATTTTCATCCACCAGCTCGTACATATTCATAAAATGGCGTATATTCAGGTAGAATTCCTGTACTTCCTTTGCCTCTGCCATGTTGATTTCCTGCTGGAAGAACTCTTCCATTGCAGAGCCAAGCTGCATCAGCGCAAAAATCAGTTCCTCAATCCCGCCAAGCACACGGTAGCCATCGCAATCACGTTTCATCTTCAGCAGATGCTTATTGCAGCGTTCCAAAGACGCACTGCATTTCTTACTGTAGTTTTTGAGGATTTTCTTGTATTTGAGGAAATCCTCTTTGTAAAGCACGGCGCTGTACATCTCCCGTCCGCGTTCCACCAGATTATGCGCCTCGTCCACTAGAAAGAGGTATTCCCCTTTTACCCCTTCCGCAAAGAAACGTTTGAGGTATACGTTGGGGTCAAACACATAATTATAGTCACAGATAATATCATCTGCCCACAGCGATGCATCCAGGCACATTTCAAAGGGACATACTTGAAACTGCTCAGCCTGTGCAAGTAAAATCTCCCTGGTTATATCGCGCTCCCGCATGAGCAAATCAAATACCGCCTCATTCACCCGGTCAAAATGTCCTTTGGCATAGGGGCAATGGACAGGATTGCAGTCCATCTCCCCACAGAGACAGAGCTTCTCCTTAGCTGTAATTGTGAGGACGCGTCCCTGATATCCCCGCGCGCGCAGCAAATCAAAGGCTTCCTTTGCCACGGTCCGCGTAATCGTCCGCGCCGTCAAGTAAAAAATCTTATCCGCCAGCCCTTGCCCTACCGCTTTTACCGCCGGAAATACCGTTGTAATCGTCTTGCCCGTCCCTGTGGGCGCCTGGATAAACAAATTCTTCCCCCGGCTGATGGTGCGGTATACCCCAACAGCCAGTTCCTTTTGCCCTTCGCGGTAGGGAAAGGGAAATTCCAGTCCCTCAATTGACCGATTTCTTTCCTGCCGCGCCCGGTACTGGAATTCTGCCCATTTATCATAGGCCGCTGCCACCGCCAGGAACCAGTCACTGATTTCCTCAAACGTATAATGCTCCTGGAATCTCCTGATGTCCTCCGTATCCAGATTGCAGTAAGTCATCTGCACGGAGATTTCCGCAAGTCCCTGCTGGAGAGCCACAATATAGGCATAACACTTTGCCTGCGCCAGATGCACCAAGATGGGAGCTTCCAGAAGATTCACGTCCTGATAAATGCCCTTGATTTCATCTATTGTTGTCTGCCCGTCACGGACAATGATACCGTCCGCTCTGCCCTCCAGAATCAGCACATACTTCTCCCGCTCTAATTCTATCTTCAAAGGCACTTCCGGCTGGTAGTCCGCCCCCATCCGCCTTTGAATCTTCCGGTGGATACGGCTTCCTTCCTGCATTGCCTCTTTCTGCGCCGCCTTGCCGTGGCGGTTGTCAATATCGCCGGAACGCAAAATAAATTCCACCAGATTCCGCACGGAAATCTTTATCTGCTCCATGTAAGTCTCCTGTTTCATATAGTTAAGCGACAGCATTGACATTAAGGAATCCGTGATTCGACCAGCGCTTCCTTAAATTATTTTCTGTTGTACGCCTTCCAGATATTGCCTGACAGAATCCGAGATGTGCCAAAACATTACCGGCGGAATGGCATTGCCAATCTGCCGGTACGCATCTGCCTCGCTTCCTGTGAATTCAAATTCGTCTGGAAATGATTGGATACGCGCTGCCTCTTGAGGGGTAAACCTCCTGTAGAGTTCTCTTTGGGGGTCAACCAACAATACCGGATCCCTTGAGTTCAGGCTGACTTTTGCCAGATGACTTGTTACCGTAAGGCATGGTTGGTTCAAATCCTGATAAAGGCCTCTTTTCATATTATTTTTAGCATTTTTCATCCCCTGTACAGCTCTTTGGGAAAAATAATATTTTTCTTCCTTGATTGCCAGTTCTGGAACCGCAACAGACAACGGAACCCAGTTATCCTTATTGGTCTCTTCAGGGAAATCATATTTCAAAATATCGTTTAAATCATTCCGAATGCCGACAATGATAACACGTTCCCGTTTCTGCGGAACGCCATAATCAGCCGCGTGGAATAATTTTGAATACGTTTGATATCCGGCATTTTCAAACTCCTCAATTACCCTTTTAAATATCTGTCCTTTATGCAGCGTCATCATCCCTTTTACATTTTCTGCGATAAATACCTTAGGTTTCTTATCTTTCACAATCCTTGCCATCTGTCTATATAGGTTTGCTCTCTCATCAAAAGGATCTTTTGTGGGATTAACCGTGCTGAATGACTGGCAGGGAAAACCGCCTACAATAACATCACAGTCTGGAATTTCACCGGAATCTACTGCGCATATGTCCCCGCATACTACTTTACCACACTCAAAATTCATTCTGTGGGTATTCAATGCCTTCTGATCTATGTCTATAGCATACACTAACTCAAACGGCAGTCTTTTATATTGTTTCTGGTTAAAGACAAAATTGCCGATAATCCCCTGATCTGCCCCGCCACAGCCTGAAAAAAGTGAAACAACTTTATACATTATTGTTCTTCTCCTCCACTATAACCTGGTCAACCGCCTCTTTGCCAAAATCAATCCTATAGGACATCGGTATGACATCTATTTTCTTTTCGACCTGTTTCTGGTGAATATTATTTATGATGTACATCAATATCCTGCCCCTGACAAAGTATACACGATAAATACAAAAAAACTCTCCATGCTGCTGTGCTGCAATCCATTCATTCCTTGTAATGTTGAGCGAATCCATCCAATATGCGTTGCTTAAATCTGGTTCCGTAACTCTTTTCGTCGACTTCACTTCTATGTACTTGGAAAAATCCGACTTATCGCCCTCCTTGGCAACTACAGATTGAATATCATATCCCAATCCCCGCGTCTTTCCCAATGACAGCACTCTGTTTACCAGCCGTGGATTGAATTTAGACACTCTTTCTTTTTCATATGCAAATACAAACGCTTCTCCCTCATCGCCAATTTCAAGCGTTGTCTGGCTTCCCTCCTGCTTTTTCTGACAGGAAAGTTCCCCTTTCATGCCGAGGGAGCTGGCAGTTGTTGCAAACTTATCTGCCCGATTGCTTAATTGCCCAAAATACTCCATCCAGTCAAAACGAAACTGTTTTCTGCCCTCCACGGTTGATAACTCATATGCATAGACATCAAATTCTGGTTTCTTATCCCAGTCCATTGCAAATATCTGAATCGCCTCATTCTCATTCTGATTCAGCCATATATCTCCTGAACTATTGGTATATATTAAATTGGCCAATTCCAAATAATTTATCTGCTCATTGATATGCTGATACTTATAGGAATAAGCCTTATCATCAGCTTCAATCTGTCTAGAAACCCCATGCTCCCTGTCTCTCTCTATTGCCTCTAAAACTTCTTCCGGTATCGCCAGACCTTGCAGCACATCCAGAGAATTAAGGATGTAATAGCCGACTTCCCCTTTCGTCAAAACTACATTTCTCGTACGCGCCAGCTGCAATACTCTGAGCACAAATGCATTTGGCCTGATAAAAATATGGTTATCCAGTAATGGCTGAAATGTCTGCGGCTTCTGCATTCCATTGGGAAACTGCATCTTATAACACAAATCCTTAAAGAAAGCCGGCTGGTCATTGTCATCTAAGAACTTCCTCGTACGCTCCGAAGCAAATACATACCCATTTCTGCTTTCATAATACATGCCAAACAATTTGCCCGCTATTTCTGTCCTATGGTTATCCAATGTCTTTTTATCTCTCTTATTCGCTACCAAATAGGGTGCAAACAGCTCATGAAACCTTGTCGCAAATACTTCTATATCACATGGTGTAATGTCAACGACAACTTTGGCATATGCCGGAAGCAAATCATCTATTTCTTTCTGCGATTTTCCTCTGATAATTGCACATCTATACTGGTTTAGGCAGTTATACATTCTCTATGTCCCCTCTCTATGATGCAAGCCACCTCTTTCGCTATGGCTTCTGCCAGCAGCGGCGGCACTGCATTGCCAACCTGCTTTAATTGGCTGGTCTTAATCCCTATAAATTCAAACCGGTCTGGAAAAGACTGGATTCTGGCAGATTCCCTCACCGTGGGAACCCTGTTCTCTTTGTAATGAAAATGATGGTTATGTCCCGTATCTATGGTAAAACATGGTTTTGCGCTGTCCATTCTTGTCCAGGCAATATTGACTTTCCTCGTGCCCTGCAGTTCTTTGGGCAAATCCTTATAATTCCCGCCATCAGGAACCATAGCGATGATTTGCTTTGTTCTCTCTTTGTGGATAGTTATAGAATGATTCTTAATACTGCTGCTCCCCATACGCATCAATTTCTGATAATCAGTTGCCGCCGGAAGTCCATAATCTATATTTTCACCCAAAGAAGTATCGTCAGGGACAAAATCCAAATCTGAAATAGCCTCTTTACAAGTGACAACTTCCTTCAATCCTTCCCCATGCGTAGGCAGAGGAAAGGAAAACTCTACATTATCCGAAAAATACTCTTTGTTAAGACCTACAAAAAACACTCTTTTGCGCTGCTGCGGAACACCAAAACTGTCCGCCGATAATTGTTCTACCTTCACCCGGTAACCTATGGAAAGAAAATCGTCAAGAACCTCTTCTTTCACTTTCCCCCCAAACAGCCGTATAAGCCCAGGAACATTCTCCATCACAAATACTTTCGGACGAATTTCCCCAACAATACCTACAAATGATTTATAGAGCTGGTTTCTGGGGTCATCAATCAAACGTTTGCCTGAAACTGAAAAACCCTGACAGGGCGGTCCCCCGATAATTACATCAATCTCCCCGGCTGCACAGCCTGTCTGTTTTAAAATCACTTCTGCATTAACCGTTGCAATGCCTTCATTCAATACTTTGGCATCCGGAAAATTATGCTGATATGTAATTACCGCATCTTCCCATATGTCAACACCAAGGGCCATTTTAAAACCAGCCTGCTGAAAACCATAGGAAAAACCGCCGCAGCCACAAAACAAATCTATCGCAACCAATTGATTATCTTTCATTCCATATCCCTTTTCTAAAATTTTTCTGTCCATGCATGTATTATAACGCCATTTAGCTCAGAACACAAGTTCTTTTTCATTGAAAAATATTGAATAAAGTGGGCAAGTCCGTTTCAACCCCTTAGCTCCGCATTTTCTTCCCTCCTAGCGACAAAAGAGCTGCTGCACTAAAATTTAGTGAAGCAGCTCCTTTTCCCTTCCTGTCTATCCTTGAATGTCAGATTTCTTCTTCCAATGCCCCAAAGAAATTCAGGGCCCTCCTCAACTTTGCTTTGCTACATTGAGGCCTGCAACAGACCTAAGGAATCCTCCCACTCCGTGGGTCCCTCCTTTGGTCAAGTTATGCTACAGTGTACTTACTCAATACATTTTCAAAACTCAGATCTTTGCCGCCATACTTTACTGTAAGTTCCTTTTCCACTCCAAGTCCCATTACTCCTAAAATGGACTTAGCATCAATGACCATGCGCTGGTAGGAAACGTCAACATCAAAATCACATTTACCAGCAGCACTTACAAAATCACATACCTCATCTGCATCTGCTAATTTAATAATTCTCTCGTTCATATTCCTCATCCTTTCTACCTTGCATTTCCATCTGAGTTTTGAAAATTATGCCACCTTTTTCATAATTTGTCAAATCTCCATGCTTTCTTTTTTTCGTCAAAAAATTGAAAATCTGACGGTTATTTACCATAATTTAAATATTTTTTCTTCATAAAAAGCTATTCATTTCTTCGATTCTTTGCAGTTTCTTTTGTTTTTCTAGTAAAATTTTCTATTTTTCCCCTTGTATTTTGAAGTATCTTATCGTATTTGCTAAATTTGCTTTCTTGACTATTCTGTGGGAAAATCCTATAATTATTCATAAGATTAACGCATTTTTTTGCAGAAAAGAGGTTATGATGGAATCACAGCATATATTATCTGTCCTGCAGCAGGTGCAAAACGGCAGCCTGGACATCCATACCGCCTATAAACAATTGAAGATCAGCCCTTTTGAGGATCTTGGATATGCCAAGATTGACCACCACAGACGTATCCGCCAGGGCACGCCGGAAGTGATTTACGGCGCGGGCAAAACTGCAGGGCAGATGGAGGGAATCATCCAGTCCATGCTCTCCCATCATTCCGAAAACATTCTGGTTACACGGCTCTCACAAAAGGATGCCGCTTATCTGTCAGAACGCTTTGCCCTTACTTATGACAAGCTTTCCCATGTGGGGATTGTCAACCGCAGGGAACGGATTACCGCCAGCGGCACGATTGTCGTCGCCACCGGAGGCACCAGCGATATCCCGGTGGCTGAGGAAGCGGCATTGACCGCTGAGGTCCTGGGCAATCATGTAGAACGGCTATATGACGTAGGGGTAGCCGGAATCCACCGTCTCCTCTCACATGTGGACGCGATTTCCAAAGCGACCGTTATCGTCGCTGTCGCCGGCATGGAAGGGGCGCTGGCCAGCGTCATCGGCGGACTTGCGGACTGCCCGGTGATTGCAGTTCCTACCAGTATTGGCTACGGCGCTAATTTTCAGGGGCTTTCCGCTCTGCTCTCTATGCTGAACTCCTGTGCCAGCGGCGTCAGCGTGGTAAATATTGATAACGGTTTTGGCGCTGGCTACCTTGCCAGCATGATTAATCATATAGGAGGTAATGAACATGAAAACACTATTCCTTGAATGCAACATGGGCGCTTCCGGGGACATGCTGATGGGCGCTCTCTATGAACTTTTATCAGATTCTGAAAAAGATACGTTCCTCAAATCCATGAACAGCCTTTTTCCCAAACAGCTTATGCTGAGCGCAACCCCATCTGAGAAATGCGGAATCTGGGGCACGAAAATAAATGTCGTGATCCTCGGACAGGAAGGACACGAGGCTGTTTCAGAAGAATGCCACCACACCGGGGAACACGCTCACAGCCATCTTCACACCAGTTACCCGCAAATGCTCGAACAGATTGACAAATTACCGGTTTCTGCCTCTGTAAAGGAACATGCCAAGGCAGTGTACACCTTGATTGGCAACGCAGAGAGCACGGCACATCACACGGACATCTCGCAAATCCATTTCCACGAAGTGGGGACCATGGACGCATTGATGGATGTCGTGGGCTGCTGCCAGCTATTGGAATTATTAAATCCTGAGCAGATTATCGCTTCTCCTATCCATGTAGGAAGCGGCAGCGTCCGCTGCGCCCATGGCATCCTTCCAGTACCCGCGCCGGCTACTGCTGAAATTCTCAAAGATATCCCCATTTACGGCGGAAACACGGAGGGCGAATTATGCACGCCTACTGGAGCTGCACTGCTTAGGCATTTTGCCAGCCAGTTTACTGCCATGCCGCCCATGTCCATAGAACGGACAGGATATGGCATGGGTTCTAAAGACTTTGCCACAGCCAATTGTCTGCGTGCATTCTGGGGCAGTCTGAGCATACTCCCGGTTCCTTCTCCCAAACAGCTTCCAGATACCACTGCATTTGGCACAATTAAATCAGCTCATGAGGGCGAAACCCGCCCCGATTACTATACCGAACAGTTCCACAGCCTGGACCAGATTCTGGAACTTTCCTGCAATCTGGATGATATGACGCCGGAAACTATCTCTTATGCGACCAAGCTTCTTCGGGATGCCGGAGCATTGGATGTATACACCACCCCTATCAATATGAAAAAAGACCGTCCGGGCATACTGCTGACGGTTCTTTGCAACGTCTCCGAAGAAAGCCGTTTCAGCCGTCTGATTTTGACGCACACCGCTACCCGAGGCATCCGCATCCAGCCTTGCTACCGCAGGACATTGGATGCCCAGTTCCGCAAAATTTCCACCGTCTATGGAGAAATTACCATCAAAATCAGCACTGGCTACGGCATCACCAAATGTAAGCCGGAGTATGAGGACGTCGCGGCAGCGGCAAGGCAGTGCAAAGTTCCTTTCCAGACCGTGTATGCGGCGGCTGTAGCAGCTTTCCAGAAGACATTGTAGAATAACGTGGATAAGATAACAAAGAGGGTATCGCTCATTCATCTGTTTCGACGATTTTGCGACACCCTCCTTGTTCTTTTTATTCGACTTTGACAGCTTTCCTGGCACTGTATCCGCCGTGGTAAATCTTATTGCCTACTTTTTTGTAAGCGCGGATTTTCACATAATAAGTTTTCCCTGATATCAGCTTCTTTATTGTATAGGATGATTTTCTTGCTCCTTTTACCTTGATGGTCTTTGCCCCGGAGAAATTTTTCTTGGTAGAATAAGTAATCTCATAGCCGCTCCCGGCTTTCTTTTTCCATTTAAGCACAATGGCTTTTTTCTTTGCAGCTGCCTTTTTGATTACGCATTTCGCAGGTTTTGTCGCCACTGTAACCGCCTTAGATAAAATGCCGCTTTTTTTCTCTCCTTTGTCTGCAATGTAAGCACACACCTGATATTTATAAGCAGTGCCGGGTGATAGCCTGCTGTCGACATAGCCGGTAACAGTACCCTTGGAAACTTCTTTCATACAGTTCCACGCTTTCTTACCGCTGTCATAGCGGTATAAGAAGTATCCGTCCGCCTTGTCCATTTGTTTCCAGCTGATTTTTATTTTAGATGAATTCACCGGAACTGCGGAAACACCGGTAACCTGTGAAAGCTTTTGGTTATTTGCTTCCCCTGCATCTATTGTCCCTCCTGCGTTCGTGCTTCCTCCCGGATTTGTGCCGTTATCTGGATTTGTGCTTCCTCCCGGATTTGTGCCGTTATCCGGATTTGTGCTTCCTCCCGGATTTGAGCCGCCTGATTCTGAACCTTCCTCACTTTGTTTTAGAATTTCAAATGATATCTCTATCGTTCCGGTATAGTTTCCCATCCCTGCTATTGTTACTTTTGCCATCCCAACATTTATGTTATTGCTGTAAGTAACCGTATAGTCCGTATTCTTTACAAGTGTTTTTCCGCCATATGACACCGTAACGTCCGGTCTTTTTGCCATCCCGTTATAAGTATAGCTATCCTGCGCCAAGGTAACCTGGCTTTTGCTGATATCTATCTGCTCTGTTTCCTGACCGGTCTTAAAGCTATAATTTCCTGCGTCGGCCATTTGCGGCGAAGAATACATCATATAATTGACACGCTCTGCCAAGGTCTCCGTAAAAAGCACATTTCCCTGATTATCTGCTACTTGGATAACCGTTCCCTGATTGTATGCGTTTCTGTCTACAATATAACCCTGCGTAGAGGATTGTACACCCTCTTCCATCTGGGAAGAACCTGCGCCGAAAATATAACCACCGGAAATTGCAAATATCTTATCATGGTCAAAGGGGAAATTATCACTGCCAGGACCACCCGCCGCCGCGCCATACACGATAATATTTCCGCCGGAAATATAAATATCCCCATTGGAATCCAGCCCATCGCCTGCCGCTTTGACATAAATTACGCCGCCGTTTATATAAATCGCATAATCAGAACTGCCTGTCTGTGCGGCTGCATAAGTATTGTCCTCTGCCGTAACTTCATATGTGCTGCCCGCAACAGGCCTCTCGCCAGGACCTCCGCCTCCGGGACCCCCGCCTCCGGGATTAAAACCATCCCCTGGCCTGCCGTTATTTCCGCTGCCATCATTTCCGCCTGCCGCATTGATGCCATCATCCGTGGCATTAATGTTCACATTCCCGCTGTTAACATAAACGGTCCCGGCTTCTAATCCCTCGTAGCAGTTTCGGATTGAAATATCCACATCTGATTCCTCTTCCTCAGAACCGACAATCAAGGACGTGTCTGCATGCATACCGTCATCTCCGGTCCTGATGTCAAAACTTCCTCCCAACACACTGATATACTCATTGCTATGCAAGGCATCATCCGCGCTGTCAATTTCAAACTCACCCCCATTGATAGTCAGGCTGCTGTCTGATTTGATGCCTTTACAGCTGTCTGCATCCTCGGCAAGCGTTGTCGTATAACCGCCGTTTGTCGTAATCTGATAAGTCCCTCCATCAATTGTCACGCTGTTATCGCCCTGAATGCCGTCTGCCATAGCCGTGATGTTAACTTCGCCGCCCTCTAAGATAACATCGCCCAGCGACACTGTATCATCAGGATTTCCTTCCTCATCTACCCTGTCCGGCGATGATTTTATGCCATCCCCGCCCGCTGTAACGGACAACGTTCCGCTCTTCACTGTCACAGTGTTGTCGGAGGCAAGCCCATTGTCTGCCGCTGTAATCTGTAAGTTTTGCTCCTGGACTGTGATATCTGTCTGTGCGCCGCCCTTGATACCATTCTTGTATACGCCATTAACCTGCAAAGTCCCTGTCCCGGACAGCAGCAATACAGACTGCTTATTTACCTTGATTGCCGCTTTCTCTTCTGCATTTGCCGCGCTGTCCGCCAGTTTATTTACTGTGCCCACGTTTGCCACAATCTCCGTCTCTGTGCCTGCCTTGCAGAGAATCGGGCCTGACAATGCAGACGCGGAGGTCAGCTCCAGCCCATTCAGTACCAGCTTGACCCCGGTCGTTCCTTTTTTCACCGTGATGCTCCCATCTGCGCATTTTCCGGAAAATACATAAGTTCCCGCCTCGCTCACCGTGACTGCCGTGCCTTCGATTTTGTATCCGCTTTCCAATCCCTCTGCCGTCACTTCCGTATCGGAAAAAGTGAAAACTGCCGCTTCGTTTCCGTTATCGGCTGTTGGCGAATCCGCTAATTGGATAGCGGCTGCCCCGCTGTCACCGTACGCAGCCTGTAACACCCCGCAAGGGAAAGCCAGGGAGGCTGTTATCGTACAGAGCGCGGTAACTATAACAAGGCATTTCTTTGTTCTGCTTCTCATGTTCCCATCTCCATTTCTGTTCCACATTTCTTACCATATGCTGCTAATAATATGATACATGATGTAGTTTAAATCAACCTAAAAATGGAGAAATATTTTCAAAATCTGGACAGAACACCAATAAAGATTTAGGGAAACATTTTAATCCGCATTTGCCCAGAAACTTTTTCTCCTCTTCCACACCACCAGAATCATCAATGCCATGGAGGACAGCAGCAACACAGCATACCATCCAAATAAGCTGTCGTCCCCGGTCTTTACTGCGGCAGATGCCGCGGTCGCGGTCCCTGGTGCAGTATTTTCCGTAAGCTGCGCGTTGCTCCCCAAAAGGCTGCTGCCTGACGGATTTTCTGACGAGGTATCATTCGGCGGAGTTACCGGCGAGGTATCTGTTGGCAGTTTCTTGGGTGGATTCTTCGGCGAGGTATCTGTTGGCGGTTTCTTGGGCAGATTGTCCTTGGGCAAATTCTCTGGCCCAGTTTCACTCGGTGGGTTCTCTGGCGACGGATTCTTGGGCGGATTCTCTGGTCCAGTTTCACTTGGCGGGTTCTCTGGCAGGGTTTCATTGCCGTTCCCGCCTTGTTCTTTCTTCACGGTAAGGGTAGTTTCCACCTCTCCTACGGTATAGGAAAGGCTAACCGTATAATTCCCCACAGAAAATTTATCAAGATAAGCCTGGGGGAATATGAGAATTGTGGACCCCTCCTGCAGCATGTAATTGGCAGATTCCACGCTTACGCCATCCATTTTCACATCTTTCAGTTCTGACAACGCCCCCGTGCACTTGATGACCGCTTTCTCGTCCTTGCCAATTGTAAATACATGGTCTGTGGCTGACGCAATAATTTCTGCTTCTTTACTGATCTCCATCTGTACCTGACACTGCTCATAATTATCCGTATCTTCGTAGATGGCGGCAGCTATGAAAATACCACCCGGAATCAGCTGTTTCTCCGGCTCTTTCCATGACCAGCCTTCCGGCAGGGCGATATCTCCCAGCTTCTCCATCGTCTTCCCTGCCTTGATTTCTGTCTGCTCCCCCATCGGCATATTGTCCGGTTTGGGAATCTTCAATACTGAAATATCAATCCAGATACCCTCTTTCTCATAGTATTCTGTCTGGCTTGCCGAAACATAGATACGCGCTTCCCCTGCATTTTTAATCGTAATTTTTCCATCCGCGCCAACAGCGATTACATCTGCCCCCTGG
The DNA here is from genome assembly GCA_947565885.1 of uncultured Lachnospiraceae bacterium. Taxonomy (GTDB): domain Bacteria; phylum Bacillota; class Clostridia; order Lachnospirales; family Lachnospiraceae; genus Petralouisia. The sequence continues at coordinate 1,129 of CANOHX010000039.1, read as the reverse complement.
ATGAGCTGGTAAATAAGCTCCCCATCTCCTTTTTGGGTGACATCCAGATAAAACGGCTCATCACCGTAACGTTTTTCCCATTTTGTACTCCCTCCAATTTCAGGTGAAAACCTGCCCACATCAAACTTGCCTGGATACACAGTTGTTCCGCCCTTATAATTGACGGTATCGGAAACTTCCGCAATCATCTCATATTTTCCTGGCTTCAGCGTCTCGGAACCAATATCTTTCCACTCCTGGTATGCTTCCCCGCTGTCTGCCGCCCGGTACTTATAGATAATCTGCCCATTCCCTTTATACAATGACAGCGATGGTTCAGGAACAGCGCTTCCATACTGGTAACTGTCCATCTTAACTTCAAAAGCGTTAGAAAATTCAATCTGGCGGATTGTCACTGTCCTCTCAGGCTGCTTCAGTGTATAATTCCCGCTGTCTGCGCCAGTGAGCCGAAAGCCGCTGAACGTAACGGGTTTATTGACGCCCGCATCCGCATCCTCCATAAACGCCCTGACTTCTGATATGTCCATCGCCACATCATCCATGGGGGTTTGCCCGGTAAGTACCCAGTGATTCTTATCTGTGACAGATGTATCATCCAGCGGAACCTCCCGGCTGCCGTTGTAATAATAGGACTGCAGGACAATGTTGTCTGCTTTGATTTCCTTGGGCAATATTTCCCCATCGTTAAATACCGTTTGCTCCGGTGCCAGATAATTTGCTGCATCCTTGCCTGACACCCGGTATGATACGGTAATCGTCTTATTTTCTCCAACCCGCTTGTCATCATACTTCGCCGTAGCGGACAACTCCACTTCGTCCCCGGCAAGCTGATTTGCGATGGCAGCTTGCGGACTTTCCACATTAGGCCAGCCATCGTAGACCTTGCTCTTTGTTACCTGGACATCGACCTTTAGCTTGCGCGGCGCAATTGTATATTCCTGCATCCAGGTTTCATTGCTATAATGTTCGGTATCCTTGGGTATCAGCCGCACCATACAGCTATAGCTTCCGGCAGCAATGGGCGCGCCTTCTATCCTATTCTCAAGTTCATCAAAATAATAAAGATACTCTGTACTGCTGGAAGGAGATTATGAGAATATCAGCAGTACAGAGTATCTTTATTATTTTG
>CANOHX010000038.1 GCA_947565885.1 uncultured Lachnospiraceae bacterium | reverse complement strand
GCTGACAGGGAATACTTTTTTCAGGAAACGATGCAGCGTGCGCGCACAGTTGTCCAGAATTCCGGAGTGGATCAGAATATAGGACAGGATAGAGAACGGCAAAAGCGTAGGCAGCATGGTCTCATACCATAAATTTAAGCCAATCGAGGCGGCACTCACCGAATTTTCGGGAAATGCAAGAATATAAAATAAAAATCCAACTAGAATAATAATGTACATGATTTTTTTCATAGTTTATTCTATGAGCCAAATATATAAATATACCATTGGAGGACACTATCATGAGAGTTTGTGAACAATTAGAACCCGCAAAAGTATTTGCATATTTTGAGGATATCTGCCAGATTCCCCATGGGTCCCGGAACACCAAGGCAATCAGTGATTATTGCGTATCCTTTGCCAAAGAGCATAACCTCAGGTATATCCAGGATGAAGATAATAATGTGATAATCTTCAAGGAGGCATCTGCGGGCTATGAGAATTCGGAACCAGTTATCATCCAGGGGCATCTGGATATGGTATGCGAGAAAGAGAGCGGCGTAGAGATTGATTTTGAAAAAGACGGCCTGACATTATACGTGGATGGAGATTTCCTCAAAGCAAAGGGAACTACGCTCGGAGGCGATGATGGTATTGCCGTTGCCTATGCCCTTGCCATCTTAGATGATGATTCACTGGCACATCCGCCTTTGGAAGTAGTCTTTACCGTAGATGAAGAAATCGGTATGCTGGGCGCTGAGTCTATGGATCTTTCGATGTTAAAGGGACGGAAGCTTCTCAATATCGATTCCGATGAGGAGGGAATCTTCCTCACAAGCTGCGCCGGCGGGCTGCAGGCAGTCTGTGAACTTCCTGTCTCCAGAATCGAGACAGAAGGTATCAGCTATGAGATGAAAGTAAGCGGTCTGCAAGGCGGACATTCCGGCAGTGAGATTGACAAAGAACATGGCAATGCCATCTTCTTGCTGGGCAGGGTGTTAGAATCCCTGAGCAGGGAGTTTTCCTTTGCCATTGCAGAGATGGAGGGCGGGCTGAAAGACAACGCCATTCCCCGCGATGCCAGGGCACTCATCGTAGTGGAGTCTGAGGAGGCAGGCAATGAACTGTGTGGGAAACTGCAGGCATTTGAGCAGAAACTGCAAAAGGAATTTCAGGTATCAGACCCGGATATTACCATATCCTGCCAGAAATTGGCAAACGGCAAAAGGTCTGTCCTCCATGGAAGTTCGGCTTCTAAGGTTTTATTTTTCCTGCGCACGATGCCCAATGGCATCCAGCACATGAGCATGGATATAAAAGGATTGGTAGAAACGTCCCTGAACGCCGGTATTATGAGGCTTACAGAGGAAAGGTTTTCTGTATGTTTTGCTGTGCGCAGCAGCGTCACCAGCAGGAAATGGGAGGTCGCCGACCGCCTGACATTCCTGACAGAATTTTTGGGAGGCGAGATTACCATCAGCGGCGATTACCCAGCATGGGAGTATAAGGCAGACTCCGCGATGCGCGAGCTGATGGCGGAGACTTACCGGGATTTATTTGGCGAGGAAGCAAAAATCCAGGCCATCCATGCAGGATTGGAATGCGGTCTTTTCTCCGGCAAGATTCCCGGGCTTGACTGTATTTCCTTTGGTCCCAACAATTTCGATATCCACACACCGAAAGAGCGCCTGAGTATCTCCTCCACAGAGAAAATCTGGAAATTGATTGTGGAGTTTTTGAAACGTCTGAAATAAGACTGTTGATATTAAAAATAGCATAAAACAGCAAGGAGCCTATGAAGTATTATAAGAAGGTCATCATCCATGTATTGATTATTACAGCAATGCTCTGTTTTATCACTGCGCTGATTGGGCGTATACAGCAGCTTGCAAAGATTACCTGCCTTTTGGAGGAAGATACGACAGAACTCCTGCGGCAGCAGCAGATACCGGCAGAACTCTATGACCTGGCGGCAGAGTTTGCGGAGAAATCAGAATTTTCCCGCTACGATTACCTGGCTGCCGCTATCCTGACAGAGAAGCGTGAGCAAAGTTTATTAGATGAATACCTTAATCTGTTATACCAGTATTACCCACAGAAAATCCAGTATATTGTGAAGCTGGAACAATCTGTCTGGGAAGATTTAGAATATTTTCCAGTCCCGCTTCCGCAGCCGGCAAATAATATGGACACCTCTTTTGAGAATTCATGGGGCTTTGGCCGCAGCTTTGGCGGCGAACGTGCGCATGAGGGGACTGATATCATGGCTTCCCTCAATGAGAGGGGGCGCTATCCCATCGTCAGCATGACGGACGGCGTGGTGGAAAAGATTGGCTGGCTCAGATTGGGCGGGTACCGTATCGGTATCCGTGCCCCCAGCGGGGGATATTATTATTATGCCCATCTCTATGATTATGCCGAGGACTTTCAGGAGGGAGATGAGGTGAAAGCCGGAGAACTGCTGGGATTTATGGGGGACAGCGGTTATGGGGAGGAGGGGACCATCGGCCAGTTTGCCGTCCATCTGCATGTGGGGATTTATGCGGACGATGAAAATGGCGAGGAGATGAGCCTGAATCCTTATTGGGCGCTCAAATGGTTAGAGCCGCAGCGGATATATTTCCATGAAACCCAAACGCCAAAAGGAGGAAATTATGCGGTTAGATAAATACCTTGCCGATATGGGCATTGGCACGCGCAGTGAGGTAAAGCAATCCATACATAAAGGGAAGGTGAGGGTGAACGGCGCCTTGCCGACCGGGCCGAACCAGCATGTGCAGCCTGGGGCAGATGAAATCCTTTATCAGGGCGAACCTGTCGCTTATCAGGAATATGAATATTTTATGCTCAATAAGCCGCAGGGCTGCGTAAGCGCCGTCACAGACCCGCAGTATCCGACGGTACTGGACCTGATAGATAAAAAGAACCGCAAAGATTTGTTCCCGGTGGGCAGGCTGGACCGGGATACGGAGGGCCTGCTGCTTATCACAAACGACGGTAAGCTCTGCCACAATCTGCTGGCTCCGGGAAAACATGTGCCAAAGACATATTTTGCCAGAGTTTCCGGCATAGTGGCCGAGGAGGATATCGCACAGTTCGCCAGGGGTATGGACATTGGGGAGGACAGGGACACGTTGCCGGCCAAATTACAGCTTTTATCCGATGACGGAACATATTCTGAGATTATGCTTACCATCACAGAAGGAAAGTTCCATCAGGTCAAGCGTATGTTTCAGGCAGTGGGCAAGGAAGTCCTTTATCTGAAACGTATTTCTATGGGCAGCCTGAAACTCGATGATTCTCTGCAGACTGGGGAATTCAGGCAACTGACCGAAGAAGAAATACAATTGTTAGGGCATACAAAGGAGAATACGAAACGATGTTAGAGAATATACAATCCATTATCTTTGACCTGGATGGTACGCTTGTAGATTCCATGTGGCTTTGGCATGACATTGATGTGGAATTTTTAGAAAGGCGTGGGCTTACCTTGCCGGAGACATATCAGCATGACATTGAAGGCATGAGCTTCACGGAGACAGCCGTGTACACGAAAGATTTGTTCTGCCTGAAAGAGAGCGTGGAAGAGTTGAAATTTATCTGGAATCAGATGGCAATGGAAAAGTACAGCCATGACGTGCCATTTAAACCGGGAGCAGAAAAATTCCTGCAGCATTGCCGGCAGAGAAGAATTACCTTAGGCATTGCCACCAGCAATTCCAAAGAACTGGTCCATGCCGTTACATCGGCATTGCATTTTGGCCCTGACATCAAAGAAATCGTCACGGCCTGTGAGGTGGCGCATGGGAAGCCCGCGCCGGACGTCTATCTGGAAGCAGCAAAAAGGCTTTCCGCCGAACCAGAGAACTGCCTTGTTTTTGAGGATGTTCCTATGGGAATCCGGGCTGGGAAAAATGCCGGAATGCGGGTATGCGCCGTGGAAGACCCTTTTTCTGCACACCAGGAACAGGAGAAACGCCGGCTGGCGGATTATTATATCACAAGCTATGAACAGGTGCTGGACAATACATATGAAATCTTATAGGAGCTGCCATGGAGAGGAATTTCTTGCCCATCTGCCGCGAGGACATGTTGGAGCGCGGAATTGAACAATTTGATTTTGTGTATATTATCGGGGATGCCTATGTGGACCACCCTTCTTTTGGTCATGCGATTATCAGCCGTCTGCTGGAAGCGCATGGGTATTCCGTTGGCATCATCGCCCAGCCAGACTGGAAGGATAAGGGAAGCATTGCCATTTACGGCGAACCGCGGCTGGCATTTTTGATCAGCGCCGGCAATATGGATTCCATGGTAAACCATTACAGCGTGTCCAAGCGTCTTCGTGAAAAGGATTCCTTTACACCCGGCGGGCAAATGGGAAAACGCCCGGATTATGCCACCATTGTCTATGGCAATTTAATCCGCCAGACCTACAAAAAGACCCCCATCCTCATCGGCGGCGTGGAGGCGAGCCTGCGCCGGTTGGCACATTACGATTATTGGAGCAACAAAGTGAAACGCTCGATTCTTTTGGACAGCGGCGCAGACATCCTCATGTACGGCATGGGAGAGCATAGCATCATCGAACTGGCGGAAGCCTTGGATAGCGGGCTTTTTGTGTCGGATATCACTTTTGTGGCAGGAACTGTCTATAAGACCCAGAAAAAAGAAGATATTTACGATGCCATTTTCCTGCCGGAATTTGAGGAGGTGAAATCGGACAAGTCTTCTTATGCCAGAAGCTTTTACCAGCAGTACTGCAATACCGACCCATTTTCCGGCAAACGCCTGGCTGAGCCGTATCCAGGTAAGATTTTTGTCGTGCAGAATCCTCCGGCGCAGCCGCTAAGCCAGATGGAGATGGATGACATTTATGAGCTTCCTTATATGCGCACCTACCATCCCATTTATGAATCGCTGGGCGGCGTCCCCGCCATCTCGGAGGTCAGATTCAGCCTGACCAGCAACCGTGGCTGTTTCGGAGGCTGCAGCTTCTGTGCACTGACGTTTCATCAGGGCAGGATTATTCAGTCCAGAAGCCATGCGTCCATTGTGAAGGAAGCAGAACTGCTGACGAAAGAAGCAGATTTCAAGGGATATATTCATGACGTGGGCGGACCCACCGCCAATTTCCGGTTTCCGGCGTGTGACAAGCAGCTGTCAAAAGGCGTCTGTGCAGACAGACAATGCCTGTTTCCCCAGCCCTGTAAGAATTTGAAGGCTGACCATAAGGATTACCTGAAGCTGCTGCGCAGACTGCGTAATATTCCCGGCGTAAAAAAGGTGTTTATCCGCTCCGGCATCCGTTTTGACTATCTGCTGGCAGATAAGGACCGCACATTTCTGCGGGAACTGTGCCAGTACCATGTCAGCGGACAGCTTAAGGTCGCGCCGGAACATATTTCCGATACCGTGCTGGAGAAGATGGGCAAGCCGCAGGCACAGGTTTACTACCAGTTTGCCCGCGAATACCAGAAGATGAATGAGAAATTAGGGAAGAAGCAGTATCTGGTGCCTTACCTTATGTCCTCCCATCCAGGCTCCACGCTGCAGGAAGCCGTAGAATTGGCGGAATTTTTGCGGGACCTCGGCTATATGCCGCAGCAGGTGCAGGATTTTTATCCCACGCCCTCGACTATTTCCACCTGTATGTATTACACTGGCTTAGACCCGCGCACGATGCAGCCAGTCTATGTGGCGCACAACCCACATGAAAAGGCGATGCAGCGTGCCTTAATCCAGTACCGCGATCCAAAGAACTATGAGCTGGTAAAAGAAGCTCTGCAAAAGACTGGGCGCACAGATTTGATAGGCTTTGACAAGAGCTGCCTGATTCCGCCCAGAAAAATCGTCCATCGTGCGCAAAAGAAAAGGAGACGGTGATGCAAAGTTTTCAGATTGGCAAGAACGAAGCCGGGCAGCGGTTTGACAAATATTTAAAAAAACGCTTGTCCCAGGCTCCGGCAAGCTTCCTCTATAAAATGCTCCGCAAAAAAAATATCACCTTAAATGGGAAGAAGGCGGACGGCTCTGAAAAACTGAATATTGGCGATGAGGTAAGATTATTCCTTAGCGATGAGACTTTTGCCAAGTTCTCCCCCTCTGTGTTAGAATTTTCTGATGGCCAACGCAGCAAGGGCGGTTCTGAGGGGAAATATCCGTATATTCCTCTGGACATCGTTTATGAGGATGATGATATCGTGATTATCAATAAGCCGCACGGCATGTTGTCACAAAAAGCAACGCCGGAAGATATCTCGGCAAATGAATACATCATCGGCTACCTCTTACAGCAGAGTGCCATTACGGAAGAAGAATTGGCAACATTCACGCCTTCTGTCTGCAACCGGCTGGACAGAAACACTTCCGGGCTGCTGATTGCAGGCAAGAGCCTTAAGGGTCTGCAGGATATGTCAAATCAGCTGAGCAGCCGTTTAGTGGACAAATATTACCGCTGCCTGGTAAAAGGAGTGTTTCAAGAGGCGAAGACAGCAGAGGGATGGCTGGTCAAGGACGAAAGGACGAACCAGGTTCAGGTCTTTAACTCTAAGAGGGAAGACGGCAGATATATCAAGACCGGCTATGAACCCTTAGCCTATTATGTGAAAGGCGCAAAGAGAAATGGCAAGGGCTGTCTGCAGAAGATTCAGCCTACAGAAATTTCCGATAATACAGAAGTTTTTACCTTGCTGAACGTTCATCTGATTACCGGACGTTCCCATCAGATACGGGCACATCTAGCCTCTTTGGGATATCCCATCGTGGGGGATTATAAATATGGGGACCGCAAAGCAAACGACTGGTTTGCCCGTCATTTCCAAATCCGTACCCAGATGCTGCAGGCCTACCGCATCCGGTTTGCCGATGGACGGGAATTTGAGGCTCCGTTGGAACGCGAGTTTCAGCGGGTGTTAGGGAAATGCTGATTCCGTCAACGCTCCCTGAAATGATTTGAGAAAGGAAATTTTATGCCTACATGGAATTCAAGAGGGCTGCGTGGTTCCACTTTAGAAGAACTGATTAACCTCACCAATGAGAAATATGCGGAACATGGGCTGGCCCTGATTCAAAAAGTGCCTACCCCTATCACGCCCATCAATATTGACAAAGAGAGCCGCCACATTACCCTCGCCTATTTTGACCAGAAAAGTACCGTGGACTACATTGGGGCGGTGCAGGGGATTCCGGTCTGTTTTGACGCTAAGGAATGTCACACTGACACTTTCCCCCTGCAGAATATCCATCCTCACCAGGTACATTTCATGGAACGGTTTGAGCAACAACAGGGTATTGCCTTTCTGTTGATTTTCTATTCCCACAGGAATGAAGCATATTACCTCCGTTACGAAAAACTGATGTCATTCTGGAATCGTGCCGAGGCAGGCGGCAGGAAGAGCTTCCGTTATGAGGAATTGGAAGAAAGGTATTTTCTGTCTTCTAAGGGAGGCATTTTAATTCCTTACCTGGACGCCATACAGAAAGATTTAGAAGAACGTGGTTGACATTTCGGTGGGGCTTGGTTATAATATGGTTTATTTGTTGTGCTGCCATGGCAGCGTGTTAAAGTATTTTTCGATATAGCTAGGTATGTACTATACCGGAATTATTTCTATCAGAAAGGAATTTGAGCATCTGCTTTTTGAATAATAGCCAGAGAAGTGCCAAAAGGTTTACATCACACAGTGATGTAAACACTTTGCACATAAAAGTGCTATGGAAAGCTAGCTTTCCAGACACTTTTTGTGCAAGATGTCTTTGCTGCCAAATGCAGCAAGACCTTTTGGCATAATAATATCAACGGTTAAAAAATAGGCAGCTCTAAGAAAGGAATCATTCGCCAATGAAACGCAAATTATTACATACCCCAGAAGGGGTTCGGGATATCTATAATATTGAATGCGCACGGAAGCTCATCTTGCAGGAGAACTTGCAGAAACTTCTGAAGAAGTATGGGTATCATGCGATTGAGACGCCAACTTTTGAATTCTTCGACATTTTCAGCCGGGAAATCGGCACCACCCCTTCCAAAGATTTGTATAAATTTTTTGACAGGGAGGGAAACACACTCGTGCTGCGCCCGGACATGACGCCTTCCATTGCCAGATGCGTGGCAAAATATTACGCAGAAGAAGAATTTGCCGTTCGCCTCAGCTATATAGGAAATACATTTATCAATAACAGCAGTTACCAGGGTCGGCTGAAAGAGAATACACAGCTTGGCGCGGAACTGATAGGGGATAACTCTGTGGCAGCAGATGCGGAGATTCTTGCGCTTGTCGTAGATTCCCTGAAAACTGCCGGTCTGCTAGAATTCCAGATAGGCGTGGGACATATGGACTTTTTCCGCGGGCTGGTGCAGGCTGCCAAGCTGGAGGAGGAACTTGAGCAGGAGCTTATCACCTTGATTTCCAATAAGAATTTCTTCGGCGTGGAAGAGCTGGTTGATTCACTTCATCTGTCCCCGCAGCTGAACGAGCTGTTTTCCATGCTGGGAAACCTGTGCATGACAGACGATATGATGGACCGCGCCAAAGCATTGTCGGCTGATTTTCCGGTCATCTTAAAAGCGTTGGAGCGTCTGGAAGAATTGATGCAGGTGCTGTCCTGTTATGGCGTGGAGAAATATGTGACGATTGAACTGGGAATGCTCAGCAGCTACCATTACTATACGGGCATCATCTTTGCCGGCTATACCTTTGGCAGCGGTGAGCCGATTGTCAAGGGCGGGCGTTACGACCATCTGATGGATTATTTCGGCAAACATGCGCCCTCCATCGGCTTTGCCGTGGTGATTGACCAGCTTTTAGCGGCGCTGACACGGCAGAAGATCACGATTCCGGCAGAGAATGACCAGACATTAGTGGTATACCGCAAAGAGAAGTATCGGGATGCCATTGAGCGTGCAGTCTCGCTGCGGGAACAGGACTTTGGCGCCGCGCTTGTCTGTTGGGAAGAGCATAAGACGAAAGAAGATTACCGTGCCTATGCGCAGCGTATGCATATGCAATCACTGATGTTTATTGAATAGGAAAGCGGAGGGAATGATGAGATATTTAACATTTGCATTGGGAAAAGGACGTCTGGCAAAACAGACGCTTGCCACCTTTGAGAAAATAGGGATTACCTGCCAGGAGATGAAAGAAAAGGATACCCGCAAGCTGATTTTTGTCAACGAAGAACTGAAACTGAAATTTTTCCTTGCCAAAGGACCGGATGTACCCACCTATGTGGAATATGGTGCGGCTGATATCGGCGTAGTGGGCAAAGACACTATTTTGGAGGAAGGACGGAATATCTATGAAGTTCTGGACTTGGGATTTGGCAAATGCCGGATGTGCGTCTGTGGTCCCCAAGAGGCAAAAGAGTTGCTGCAGCATCATGAACTCATCCGTGTTGCCACGAAATATCCCAGGATTGCCAAGGATTATTTCTATAATAAGAAACATCAGACCGTAGAGATTATCAAGCTGAACGGCTCCATCGAGCTTGCGCCGATTGTCGGGCTTTCCGAGGTGATTGTGGATATTGTGGAAACCGGTTCGACTTTGCGGGAAAATGGGCTTGGCGTGCTGGAAGAAGTCTGCCCGCTGTCCGCAAGGATGGTGGTCAATCAGGTCAGCATGAAGATGGAAAATGAGCGCATTACCAAATTAATCCACGATTTGAAAGAAGTCTTGTAACTATACAGAGTGGGCAAGCCCACCTCAGCCGGGAATACAAGGAGGAAATATGAGAATACTAACATTGACGGAGGACACTAGGAAAAATCTTCTGGAGGACCTCTTGAAACGAAGCCCCAACAGCTATAAACAATACGAAGACAGCGTAAATGAGATTATTGAAAATGTCCGCCAGAATGGCGATAAGGCAGTATTTTCTTATACCAAGCAGTTTGACGGCGCAGACATCAGCCAGGAGACAGTCCGTGTGACAAAAGCGGAGATTGACGAGGCCTATGGGCTGATAGATGGCAAACTCATCGAAGTCATGAAGAAGTCATTGTCTAATATCCGCGCATATCATGAGAAACAGAGACAATATAGCTGGTTTGACAGCCGGCCAGATGGCGTTCTGTTAGGGCAGAAAGTGTCTGCGCTTGCACGCGTGGGCGTCTATGTACCGGGAGGCAAAGCTGCCTACCCCTCCTCCGTGCTGATGAATGTACTGCCCGCAAAGGTGGCAGGCGTAAAAAAAATTATCATGACAACGCCCTGCAGCCGTGAGGGAAAGGTAAATCCGGCAACCCTGGCGGCGGCCGACCTTGCTGGCGTAGATGAAATCTATAAAGTAGGCGGCGCTCAGGCAATCGCCGCGCTGGCATTCGGCACGGACAGCATTCCCAAGGTGGACAAAATTGTAGGACCTGGAAACATTTACGTGGCTCTGGCAAAGAAAGCCGTATTTGGGTATGTGAGCATTGATTCCATTGCCGGTCCCAGTGAAATCCTGGTCCTTGCGGATGAGACGGCAAACCCACGCTATGTGGCGGCAGATTTACTGTCCCAGGCCGAGCACGATGAACTGGCGAGTGCCATCCTGATTACGGACAGTGAAACGCTTGCACAGCAAGTTTCCGAGGAGATTGCTGCTTTCACCGCCGAACTTTCCAGAAAGGATATCATAGAGAAATCCCTGGAAAATTACGGCTACATCCTGGTAGCGGCAAATATGGCAGAAGCCATTGCGGCAGCCAACGAGATTGCTTCTGAGCATCTGGAAATCCTTACAGCCAACCCATTTGAGACAATGATGAAGATTGAGAATGCCGGCGCTATTTTTCTGGGGGAATATGCCAGTGAACCGCTGGGCGATTATTTTGCTGGGCCCAATCATGTGCTTCCCACCAATGGGACGGCAAAGTTCTTTTCACCTCTTAGCGTGGATGACTTTATCAAGAAATCCAGCATTATTTCTTATTCAAGAGAGGCGTTGGAACCAATTTACAAGGATATTGTACAGTTTGCTGAGTCGGAACAGTTGACGGCACACGCAAATTCAATTAAAGTAAGATTTGAAAAATGATACAGGGGGAATCACCATGTCAGAACAAAGGATTAACAGGCAACGCCGTAAAACAAAAGAGACAGACATTAACCTTACGCTGAACATTGATGGCAGCGGAGAGACACAGATTGACACCGGAATTGGTTTTTTTGACCATATGTTGGATGGTTTTGCGCGCCACGGTTTCTTCGATTTGAAAGTTCAGGTAAAAGGCGATTTAATCGTGGATACCCATCATTCCATTGAGGATACCGGAATTGTGCTGGGAAAAGCCATCCGTTATGCGCTCAAGGATAAGAAGGGCATCAAACGTTATGGAAGCTGTATATTGCCGATGGATGAGACTTTGGTATTATGTGCCATTGACTTAAGCGGCAGACCGTACTTTGCATTTGAGGGAGAGTTTACCACAGAGAGGGTAGGGTATATGGAGACAGAGATGGTACGTGAATTTTTCTATGCCATCTCCTACAATGCAGGGATGAATTTACATATGAAAATCCTGTCGGGAACCAACAACCATCACATGATTGAGGGGCTTTTCAAGTCATTTGGACGTGCTCTGGACGAAGCCACCGCAAAAGACCCCCGAATCACGGACATTTTGTCAACGAAAGGTAGTTTATAGGTGCTGTAATGGAACACAAAAACTTAATTGCCACGATTTATCTGAAAAATGGCAATGCTGTAAAAGGACGCGATGATTTTACGATAGCCGGCGACTGGAAAGAACTGGCGAAAGCGTACAATGAAAGCGGCGTAGATAAGCTATATGTATTTGATTTATCGCAGACCGACAAAGAGCACGATATCCACCTGGCAATCATCAAGCAGCTCAGCCGCATGATTGAAATACCCGTCTATGGCGCGGGCAACATCAACAAATCGGAAGACATCAAGAAAATTCTCTATGCCGGCTGCAAAGGGGCCATTCTGGATGGTTCAAGGCATGATATCATCCAGATGGTGCAGGAAGCAGGGCAGCGTTTTGGAAAAGAAAAGCTTCTGGTCTCCATGGAGACGGTGGACTTGATATTCAAGCATAAAAAAGAGGCTGAAGAACATATCCACAAGCTAGTCGTATTGAATGAGGCGATTGTGGAATCGCTGGCAATTATTACTAATCTGCCATTCAGCGTCATCGTCTCCGGTTATGATGAGAAACAGTGGACAGAAATACTGAAGCGTGACTCCGTAACGGGGATTGGCGGCAGCTATGTCAGCAGCCTTGATACGGATATTATGGCTTTAAAGAGGAGTTTAGCTGCAGCGGGCATACAGACCAGGAAATTTGTGTCCGCCATCCCCTGGTCGGAATTTAAGCTGAATGAGGATGGACTGATTCCTGTGATTGTGCAGGAGTACCAGACATATGAAGTGCTGATGCTTGCCTATATGAATGAGGAAGCTTACAACATGACGCTTGCCTTAGGAAAGATGACTTATTATAGCAGGAGCCGCCAGGAATTGTGGATAAAAGGCGAGACTTCCGGGCACTATCAGTATGTCAAATCCCTGACCATTGACTGCGACAAGGACACAATCCTTGCCAATGTTTCCCAGGTAGGAGCAGCCTGCCATACCGGCAACCCCACCTGCTTTTTCCAGAATCTTGTGAAAAAGGAATATATCAGCCGGAATCCGCTGAAAGTATTTGAAAATTTATATGAGACCATCAAGGAACGTAAGGAACATCCCAAAGAAGGCTCTTATACCAATTATCTCTTCGATAAAGGACTGGATAAAATCTTACAGAATATCGGAGAAGAAGCCACCGAGATTGTCATTGCCGCCAAAAATGCGGAACCGCATGAGATTACTTATGAAATCTGTGATTTTATATATGACCTTGTGGTAATGATGGCAGAAACGGGTATCATCTGGGATGATATCGTGGAAGAACTGAACCAGCGGTACTTTTTTGTCAAAGACAAACAATAGTTTACATAATTTATTTATGTAAACTAAGAGATGGTGATGTCGTTTCTCCTGGAATTTGTGAGAAAGCAGAACCTTGATATTTCCACGATGTCTGACCTGGAAATTTTTAACTGAATTCAGAAATCATGCATGTTTTCCAGCGAACGCTACTAAAATGGTACAAAGCTATTTTTAGGAGCATTCTATGGAAAAATCTTTTGAAGAGAGCGCCAGGCAGCGCAGAAATTACATTGCCCAGGCACGGGCCGCTTTTGGAAGCCAGGAACAAAGCCCCAATAACTCTGAAACAGCCAGCGCAGAGCCAGCCGAAAGCACTTCCACTTTGGGAATCCGGCTTGTCATTGCCCTCCTCCTGTTCATTTGTTTCGTGTACTGTGACCAGGAGCATATTACATTCCAGGGGATTGGAGTCCAGGAGATAGTAAAGCAAGTAACGTGGAATCCTTTGCCCACCGAAAAGCTAGAAGAACTTTTCGGAGATATCAGCATAACCGGCGGTCCCAAAAGCAGCAACCCACAATAGCAAAGGAGCGCAATATATGGATAAGCTTGCTTTAAGCGATGAAATTTTATTGAAAATTGATAAACCTGCCAGATATATCGGCAATGAGATAAATATCGTACGGAAAAATCCCCAAAATGTAGCAATCCGTTTTGCCATGTGCTTTCCTGACGTATATGAAATCGGCATGTCCCATCTGGGAATCCAGATTTTGTACGATATGTTTAACCAGAGGGAGGACGTCTACTGTGAGCGCGTCTATTCCCCCTGGGTAGACCTCCATAAAATTATGAAAGATAAAAAAATCCCTTTGTTCACATTAGAAACGCAGTCCCCGGTGAAAGAGATGGATTTTCTGGGAATCACAATCCAATACGAGATGTGTTATACCAACATCCTGCAGATTCTTGACCTGAGCCAGATTCCGCTGCTTGCCAAAGAACGCACTGGGGAAGACCCCATAGTGATTGGCGGCGGTCCCTGTACCTACAACCCGGAACCGCTGGCTGATTTCTTTGATTTGTTTTATATCGGAGAGGGGGAGACACAATACGATGCGCTGTTTGACCTCTATCAGTCAACTTGCGGGCAAGGAAAAAGCAGACAGGATTTTTTACGTGCCGCCTGTAAAATACCAGGTATTTACGTGCCATCCTTGTATGAAGTGAGTTATCGGGCGGATGGCACGATTCAGTCGTTTTTGCCAAAATTTGCAGACGTTCCGGCAACTGTCCGAAAAGAAATCCAGATGGATCTGACAAATACTGTTTATCCTCGCAAACCGCTGGTTCCCTATATCAAGGCAACGCAGGACCGGGTCGTATTGGAAATCCAGCGCGGCTGTATCCGCGGCTGCCGGTTCTGCCAGGCAGGCATGATTTACCGTCCTACCAGGGAGCGTGATGTGAATATGCTGAAATCATGTGCAAAAGAGATGCTGGAAAACAGCGGGCAGGAAGAGATTTCTTTAAGCTCCCTGAGTTCCAGCGACTATAGCAAACTTCCTGAATTGATTAATTACCTCATCGGCTTTAAGGAGAAAGGTGTCAATATTTCTTTGCCCTCATTGCGCATCGATGCATTTTCCCTGGACGTCATGAGCAAAGTGCAGGATGTCAGAAAGAGCAGCCTGACATTTGCGCCGGAAGCCGGCTCCCAGCGTCTGCGCAACGTCATCAACAAAGGGCTGACGGAAGAAATCATTTTAGAAGGCGCTGGGCTGGCTTTTGAGGGCGGCTGGCAGAAAGTAAAGCTTTATTTCATGCTGGGTCTGCCCACGGAGACAGAGGCAGACCAGCGGGAAATCCCGCGGCTTGCCGACAAAATTGCCCGGCGCTACTATGAGATTCCCAAAGACAAGAGGAACGGCAAATGCCAGATCACCATCAGCACTTCGTTTTTTGTGCCTAAACCGTTTACTCCATTCCAGTGGGCTAAAATGTACCCTCAGGAAGAATACTTAGCGCGCGCGCGGACCGTCAACGAGGAGATGAAAGAGCAATTAAACCGTAAGAGCTTAAAGTATAACTGGCATGAAGCGGATGTGACTGTATTAGAAGGGGTATTTGCCAGAGGCGACCGCCGTGTGGGACAAGTTATTCTTAAAGCGTACGAGAAAGGCTGTATCTTCGATTCCTGGAGTGAGTTTTTTGACAATGGTAAATGGATGGAGGCATTTCAGCAATGTGGTGTTTCTATTGATTTCTATAATTTGCGGGAACGGTCCTTAGACGAGGTCTTTCCCTGGGATTTCATTGACTGCGGCGTGTCAAAAGCATTCTTGAAAAGGGAATGGCATAATGCCCTAAAAGAAACAGTGACCCCCAACTGCAAAATGCAATGCAATGGCTGCGGCGCGGCACAATACCAAGGAGGTGTCTGTCTTGAACATCAGAATTAAGTTTCAGAAATATGGCATCATGAAATTTATCGGTCATCTGGATATGATGAGGTATTTTCAAAAAGCAATCCGCCGTGCAGATATCGACATAGCCTATTCGGAAGGTTACAGCCCCCACCAGATTATGTCTTTTGCCGCGCCGCTTGGCGTAGGGATTACGAGTGACGGCGAATATTTCGACATAAGGGCGAACTCCTCCAAATCCAGCCAGACATCCATACAGGCATTGAATGAAACGATGGCGGAGGGGATTTCTGTCTTGGAATATAAGCAGCTTCCAGATACGGCAAAGACTGCCATGTCGTTGGTAGCTGCCGCTGATTACCTGATATTTGCCAAATCAGGATATGCGCCTCTTGCAGGGACGTCCGAAGAACTTGAGGCAAAGGCACAGGCATTTTATGAGGGACAATCGGAAATCACCATTTCCAAACATACGAAAAAGCGAGAGACCACGTTGTACTTAAAGCCCTTAATCTATCAGATGAACGCCTTAAACCTCCGTTCAGAAGAAACATTAAGCGCCTTAAAGGTTAAAAATCCGCAAATTCTTGCCCATTGCCAGGAAAACGGCGGCAAGGACAATGTTCCGGCATTATTTTTAAAAGTCTGCACCGGAAGCGCCGATAATGTTAAACCGGAACTGGTATTAGAAGCATTCTGCGGTTTCCATGGGCTTCCCCTTGAAATGGCAGGCTTTCAGATTCATCGCCTTGAAGTTTACGCGAAGGCAGATGAGATTCCGGTAAAAGGTGAAGCAGAGCGGAAATCGTATGAGAATTATATAAAAGAGCAGAAGCGTATTTACAGGCGTCAAGGTAGGGCGTTTCCGGAGTTTCTGACATTAGGGGAACTCGGGAGTGACATTTAGGGAAACACGGATTTGATCAGTGTTTCCCTAAGTTCAGGAAAATACATTGAGGGAAATTTCATGGACAATACATTACTGATAACAAAGCTTACCTGGAAAAACAGACGTTATCTTGCGACAGCATTTTACCAACAGAAACAATTGCTGGAAGTGTCGTTGGATCCTTTGGATGGGCAGAACATCCTGGGCAATATTTATGTGGGCAGGGTGAAGGATATTGTAAAGAACCTGAACGCTGCCTTTATTGAAATTGCGCCAGGCCTCCCCTGTTATTACAGTCTGGATGAAGAGAGCCATCCGTTGTATGTAAAGAAGATTAACAGCCCACGTATGGTTCAGGGAGATGAGGTGGTGGTCCAGGTCGTTCGCGAGAGCAGCGGCAGCAAACCCCCCAGGGTCAGCGCGGAACTGAATTTTTCTGGTAAATATCTTGCCCTGACGAGTGGCAAACGCTCTCTGGGAATTTCCCGGAAACTGGATGCGGAAACAAAGAATCGTTTAAAAGAAATGATAGATTATGACAAAGATGCTGATTTTGGGCTTATCGTCCGCACAAATGCCGCCCATGCCTCGGAAAAAGAGATTGCCGAAGAGTACCATAAGTTAAAGCAGGAATACCATAAGCTAAAGCAGACAGCCATCCATCGGACAACGTTTAGCTGCCTCAAGCAAGGACTTCCCGAATACCTGAACATCATCCGGGATATGAAAGATGAACAGTTAGATAAAATTATCACAGATGATAAGGAGATTTATGGAAAGGTACGCCAGTATCTTTCAAAGTTTTCCCGGCAGGATTTCATGCTGCGTTTCTATGAGGATCCCATGCTCAGCCTGAGCAAGCTCTATAGCTTAGAGGGGCGCCTTGAAGCTGCACTGCGCGAGCGGGTCTGGCTGAAGTCCGGCGGATATCTGATAATTCAGCCCACAGAAGCCCTGACGGTGATTGACGTTAATTCAGGGAAAAGTGTTGCTAAAAAGAAAGCACAGGAACATTACCTTAAAATAAATCTGGAAGCAGCAGAGGAAATTGCCTTGCAGCTTCGCCTGCGCAACTTGTCCGGCATCATTATCGTAGATTTCATTGACATGAAATCAGAGGAAGACAATGAACTTTTATTGAAAACCCTGCGTACCTGTATCCGTGCAGACAGCGTTCCCGTGCAGGTTGTGGATATGACGAAATTACATTTAGTGGAAATCACACGCAAGAAAGTAAAAAAAACACTGGCAGAACAATTAATGGGCATATAAACTAAGAAGTACAAACTATTCGCTTGAAATACATGACGTTCTGTGTTACATTCCCGAGTTTGACACCTGTGAAAATAAAAAGCGGCTACAGACCCAGTAATAATGG
>CANOHX010000037.1 GCA_947565885.1 uncultured Lachnospiraceae bacterium | reverse complement strand
ACTATGATATTTTCTGTTCTTAGTGGGGTAATGTATTTAAGATTAAATAGAAAATGCTTGTATAGCTATCTTTTCATCGCTATAGGTTATCTTTGAGAAATCAAGGGGTTGCGGTTTCTTAATGTCTAAAAATAATAGCGAACAAAAGGAAAAGCCACTTGCCGGAATTTCATTGAAAATAGCTTGTGTCTCTAAAAAGGCTCTATTTTTCTAATGCTATATGAGTTTGAAGAGTAAAAAGTATTCCTTAATAGGTGAAATGGTGATATTATATAATAAGTTAATCTAAATGGAGGAAGAGATGGGAGAGAGTAATCTTGAACTAATTGAAAAGGAAATTGAAGTACAATAAAGAAATGTGTCTTATGATACAAAGAAATATACTATTGAGATTATTGTAGATAATTATTTAAATGGCTTAGATAATGAGGAAAAAGAATTTCTTGTGTCAGATTATCAAAGAGAATTTGTTTGGGATGAATTGCGGCAGTCAAGGTTTTTAGAGTCACTTATAATGGGTTTGCCGATACCATATATATTTTTAGCTGAAAATGCTGACGGCAGATATGAAATAGTGGATGGTTCACAAAGAATAAGAACATTTCGCTTAAAATGATTACTCTCTCCGAACATACATCGGATGAAACAAAGAACGATATTTTTGAGCGTATTAACTGTGGGAGCGATTTATTAAAAGACATGGAAAAGCGTAAGGGAATTTATCGAGGGTTATTTATAGCAATCCAATAAATTATTGCACATAATTGCACGAACGAAACCAGCCGGTATCTGACGGTCCTCACGCTGTGTGGACA
The DNA here is from genome assembly GCA_947565885.1 of uncultured Lachnospiraceae bacterium. Lineage (GTDB taxonomy): Bacteria > Bacillota > Clostridia > Lachnospirales > Lachnospiraceae > Petralouisia. Next base: position 16,976 of record CANOHX010000037.1, on the reverse strand, counting down.
GCAAAAGTATATGTATGATAACAAAGTGTATTCCGTAGAGCACCCTGATGTAAGCATCACACAGCCATAGGTCATAGGTCCGCCCGATTGTAAGGGGAAAAACTAAGGCGTTAATTGAGTTTAGAGCCAAGTTTGACCTTAGCCTTGGTGATGGCTATGGGTACATCGAAAGATATTATTTGAGACATACAATGAAAGTGTCTGCCAGACGAAACTGTTGCATTCACTTATTTAGCAGACACTAAATTAGGATTGAAAAACATTATTGAAAGGAGTTGCAAAAATGGCACGATTAAACTGGGGAGATGGCATAGGTTTGCATTTTAGAAATAATGAGGAATATTATGAGACTTTAGGCTTTTTGGCAAAGAAAAATAGGTTTATCGATATATATACTCATGATAATAGAAGAAGTGGAGCTTGGGGTGGTCAGGGTAAACTGGAAACACATGTAGATATTAATATTTTACCAAGACCATTGAGAATTGCTTTTGAAAAGTCTGGTGATGCAAGATTAAGTGTAACAGATTATGTTCAAAATTTGAAGTATCATGGTTTTACTATTGAACAAGACTTTACAGGAAATAGTTATACATTTCATTTGTTTCCAGTGTCGTTAGATGAAGTCATAGAAAGTATAGAGTCCGAGGAGTATGTAGAAGATTTTTTCAGAGGTTATAATTGGTGAAAGGGGCGAGATAAATGAGTTTAGCAAGTTTAGTGCAAAATGTTGATAATCAAATTATTCAAATCAGAACGAAAAGTTTGGATGTGTCATTTAATGAATTATATGACATGTATAAAGATGGGTAATTGCAATAGCACCAGATTATCAGCGTCTATTTCGTTGGAATGAGGAGAAACAGTCAAGATTTATTGAATCATTAATTTTAGAAATGCCAGTTCCTCCAATATTTGTAATTGAAACTGGAAGCGGAATATATGAGTTAATTGATGGTTTACAAAGAATATCTAGTTATTTACATTTTCGAGGTGAAAAACTTGGGGATGAAAACAGAGAACCTCTTTTTTTAAAAGGATGTGATATTGTTGAAGAATTAAATGATTTATCTTATGATAAGCTTCCAAAAACATTACAGATAAAAATTTAAAGAAGATTTGTGCGAATGGAAGTTATTAAAAAGGAAAGTGAAAAAAGTTTAAATTATCGTATGTTTAAACGTTTGAATACCGGAGGAGAATTATTATCTGCTCAGGAAATTAGGAATTGTACTATTTAAGATTCTGTTGGAAATATTCTTAGGAAATATATTTGATAGTAGGATTTTGGAAGAAGTATATACTCAAGATATTCTTAAGGGAAATGCAGTAAGACAGTATGTTGATAACAGCAATAGGCATTTGGGAGTAAGTAATGAAGTGATTGAAAAAATGTGGAGTAAAATAAACATAGAGGAATTTTACAAAAATGTTCTTACACAGAATTATACACTGTATTCTATTGATAACTGGTCAAGAAAAGAGGATTTAGTAATATAGGATTTATCTTGGAAGGTTTTGTCTATTGATTTATTTTTGGGAGGCATATACAGGATTACAGCAAGGAGTATGCGAATGGAGAGAAAATATTATATAGATAATTTAAGATGGCTGGCAATCTTGTTGCTTTTTCCATTCCATGCGGCACAGATTTGGAGTGGAGGCGAATACAGCGGGTTTTACATATGGTCACACACAAACACCGCTCTTTATGTGTTTTCGACTGCTGTGTATCCGTGGTATATGACTTGTCTGTTTGCTATAGCAGGTATGAGTTGTAAGTATTCTCTCCAAAAAAGGACAAACAAACAATTTGTTGTGGAGCGAATAAAAAAATTGCTCATTCCATTTTTCTTTGGACTGGTTGCACTTGTTCCTATAATGACCTATACGGCAGAAGTATTTTTTAATGGGTATACAGGCACTTACTGGCAGCAGTATGAATTGTTTTTTACAAAGAAAACCGATTTAACAGGATATCATGGAGGCTTTACCCCTGCACATCTTTGGTTTTTGCTTTATTTGTTTGTTATTTCTTTGGCAGCGCTACTAATTGTTCGCTTGCAAAAGAAATGTTTACCGAAATTTAGAGTTGGCAGCCTTTCATATTTTTTCATTATTTTGCTATTTGTACCAGAGTGGTTTTGCCTATATGTCCTGAATATAGGTGGGAAGAGCTTAGGGCAATTTATGATACTGTTTTTGTTTGGATACTATATCCTTTCGGAAGAAAGTATTCTGCAAAAACTACAGCAATATCGTTTTGCAAGTTTGGCGGTTTGCATCCTGTCAGGCAGTCTGTACACCTATCTGTACTGTTTTGAAAATATCCGAAACATATTGATGGATGGGCTTTACATATTTTACGGATGGACGGCAATTATGATGTTGCTTGGCATAGGGCAGTCAAAGCTGAATTTTCATAACCGGGGCAGCATTTATTTAACCAAAACTTCTTTCCCTGTTTATATTCTCCATATGCCAATTCTGGTCGTGATAGGTTTTTTCACCTTGAAATTGCCTATTGGTGTTGCAGGGCAATTTCTGTTGATTGTATTGATTTCATTTTTTACAACATTTCTATTATATGAAATCGTAAAGAGACTGCCTGTTTTACGGTTTTTTCTGGGAATACCGAAGCAAAAATTATAAAAATGATCTTGTTGATTTAAGTAAATTGTTTCAATACACCTCCGATATCATTATCAATACAAATAGATTGCTCCCTGATTTCTGCCGGAACGTAAGAATCCGAGAGGTTGATGCAGATATAAGAGGCGTTTGGGTTGTTATAAGTCATCTGCCAGAACGGATATTTAATGATGCCAGGCGTATTGCCGCCAACCCCCAATTCCAGATATAAAATTTTCAAGCCATTATGGCGGCATATAAAGTCTTGATACCTTTCTGCCGCTTTGTGCCAACCATCATCTTCCACAAAGGTATTGTCCGCCCGCAAATTCATGGACATTGGCGCACCGCAGACAGGGCAGTAAGGGACTAAATCGGAGGGAATCGACATATTTTTTTGTTCGGCAACCATTTTTTTGATAGCGGCTTCGTTGTCATAGGTCTTGTTGTGGCAAGGCTTTGAACATTGCCATAATCCATAATCGCCCTGTGTATAAAAAAGCCTGTGTTTATCAAAACCTGCTTTTTGAAAACAGTGGTCTACGTTTGTCGTCAGGACAAAATAGTCTTTATCCTTTACCAGTCTGTATAAATCACCGTAAGTGTTTTTGGGCGCGTTTTGAAAGCGGTTGATATAGATATAGCGGCTCCAATAAGCCCAATATTCTTCTAATGTCTTGTAAGGGTAAAAGCCTGCGGAATACATATCGCTAAAACCGTACGTTTCAATGAAGTCCGGGAAATTATCTTCAAAACGTTTCCCGGAATAAGTAAAACCAGCAGAGGCAGACAATCCTGCCCCTGCGCCAATTACAATAGCGTCTGCGCTTTGTAATTTGTTTTTTGCTTTTTCAAGTTTATCCCAATAAAGGTCTGTAGGCTTCACAGCCGTTATCTTTGTCTCCATGAAAAACCTCCTGCTTATTCTGCAACAACGGAAATCCTCTGCTGAATATGGTTTCCGTTTAACGCTTCGTCAACCATAGCCACGGCATAGTCGGCGTAACTGATGATGCTTTCTCCTTTGGAATTCAATGTCAGTTCTTCGCCGCCTAAGATGTATTTCCCTGTCTTGGTGCCGTCTGCCTGAAAATCTCCGGCAGGACTGATATAGGTCCATTTCACATCTGTTCTGGTACGGAGTTCGTCAAGCGCTTTGGCCATGTTCAAAGCAAGCGGCTTGAACATTTCTGGGAAGTCTGCCCCATCCATTACCTGTACGGTGTGTTCCGGGTTGACATACAGGCTGCCAGCCCCGCCGACAACGAGAAGCCTTGTTTCTTTGCCGCTTACAAGGTCGCAAAGATGCTTCAGGGAAGTGCTGTGCTGCGGCAGAGTTTCTGGCGTCCATGCGCCGAAAGCGTCAATGACAACATCAAAGCCCTCTAAATCGGCGGCAGACAAATCAAACAGGTCTTTTTTGATGACATTTGTTGCTGCTGACTGGTTTTCCCCACGTACCACAGCGGTAACATCAGCACCCCTTGACATAGCTTCCTTAACAATCAACTTACCTTCTTTACCGTTTGCACAAATAACAGCGATTTTCATAGTTTTTTCCTCCTGTTTTCTATTCTGATTTTGTTTGCGGCTTGTTTTTTCCCGCCTGCAAGATTATAATAAATCCGTAGAGAGGAAACGTAAAGTACGCACTTTATTGTGCCATAGTTACCAACAGGAAACGATTGTGAAGAAGTGGGGGTTTGCATGCAAAAAAATTTACCCGCCTGTCCGGTGGAAACAACCTTAATGCTTATCAGCGACCGTTGGAAGGTTTTGATTATCCGTGATTTATTTAGAAGGTACAAAACGGTTTGGGGAAATAAAGAAATCGGTTGGAAATGTATCGCAAAAAGTCTTGACGGCAAATCTGCGTTCAATGGAAGACAGCGGTCTGCTTACGCGAAAAGTATACCCTGAAGTGCCGCCAAGGGTAGAATATACTTTGACGGAAACGGGATATAGCCTAAAACCAATTTTAGATGCCATGGTAGCGTGGGGGACGGAATATCAACAGAAGAAAGGATGACTGATATGGGAAAAAGAGCAGGCAGAACGATGAAGACAGGGAGATATTTGCTTATAGCCGTCGTTGTCAGTATCATGGCATGTTTTCTGGCAGCGATTTTATTTCTATTGTATCATTATGGCTTTATGGGCTTTTGGTGGTTTATGTTTGCCTGTGATTTGCTGATACCTGCCACAATGATAATGGCTGGAAGAATGATGTGGAAGCATTGTCCGCGAGATATCAACGGAATGGTAGGATACCGGACGAGCCGCTCCATGAAAAATGCGGACACCTGGAAATTTGCCAATGAATATTGCGGAAAGCTCTGGTGGAAATTAGGATGGATCCTAACGATACCATCTATCGCTGTTCAGCTTTTCTCTTATGGTAAATCCACAGAAACTGTCGGTATCGTAGGCGGAATATTATGCACAGTGCAGACTGTCATCTTGGTGATTGCAATATTTCCGACGGAACTGGCATTAAAGAGAAGTTTTACAGAGACTGGGGAACGCAGATGAAAGCGTGATATGATGGCAGGAGCTGATTTCTGCAGAAATACATCTGGGACTGTGTTATCATAAAAGACTGGCTGGTATTTGTATGGAGGAAAGGAAATGGATGGTAGTGTAATTGGTTTTATCATATGGTGTGCTGTAGGGGGAATGTTCGTGTGCCTGGCGGTTGCTTCCTGGTTTTCCAAGAAGCCGGTGGGATTTTGGGCGAATGCGCAGGTGTTTGAAGTTACAGATGTGAAAAAATATAACCATGCAGTTGCCAAGCTGTTTTTCGTGTTTGGCATGGTAATGATTCCGTTGGGAATTCCGCTGCTTGCGGGGCAGAATTCTGCATGGGCGCTGCTTTCTGTCGCGGGAGTTATGGCAGAAGCTATTGCTATAATGGCGGTTTACACGCTTGTCATCGAGAAAAAATATAGGAAATAAGTAACTTTCCTACCGTTTTTTGATTTTGTTGCTCTTTGCAGTGAGGTATGGTAAAATTCTTACAATGGATAAATTGTTTATTAATGGAGGGTGCTTATGAAAATTAGGATTTTACAAAAGTTGGGCGCAGCCTTATTGGCGGCAGCCGTGTGCATGACGTCTGTTCCGGCGGATTTTGCACAGGCGGCGGATGCGCCTGCCAATGTATCGCATGTGACGGTCCACGACCCATCAATTTTTAAGGCAAACGGTACATATTATGTATTCGGTTCCCATCTATCGGATGCCAAATCTACGAATTTGATGAATTGGACACAGATGAACCTTGATTGGAACTGGCGGCCAGAGGATAGCTGGAAAAATGATTCAGTCTATGGGGAGGTATTGGAAAACCTTGCCGAGCCCTTTGCCTGGGCAGGGTATGATGATGCGGATTGTAAGAATGGCGGCATAGGCGTGTGGGCGCCGGATGTCATTTATAATCCTCATTATATATGGGAAGATTCCAGCAAAGGAGCTTATATGCTCTATTATTGCACGACTTCTAGCTGGAAGCGTTCTTGCATTGGTTATGCCGTATCCAAGACCCCGGAGGGTCCCTATCAGCATATTGATACGATAATTTATTCTGGCTTCACGGAGAATGGGAAGGTGGATAATGGAAACAATGGCGGCGTGAGTACCAGGAATACCAAATGGGATAATGATTACCTGAATCTTTCAGAGCTGATTGCAGACGGTACGATTGAAGAGGTCAGTGATAATTGGTTTACCTCAGGCGGCGACTGGAATGAGAAGTATGCGCCCAATGCCATTGACCCCACGGTATTCTTTGGCAAAGACGGTAAGCTGTATATGACATACGGTTCCTGGTCAGGGGGGATTTTTGTTTTGGAACTTGATACTGCTACCGGGGCAGCCAAGTATCCTGGGGAAGACGGAACGGAGAGCGTTTCTGGCAATTTTGTAGACCGCTATTTCGGAACCCATATTGCCGGGGGCAACCATCAGTCCGGAGAGGGGGCGTATATCCTCTATGACAGCGAAAGCGACTATTACTATTTGTATGAGACATATGGAGAACTTGGAGATTATGGCGGCTACAATATGCGGCTCTTCCGCTCTGAGAATGTGTATGGCCCCTATGTGGATGCTGCCGGAAACAATGCCAAGGACAGCAAAAGCAACAATGAACGTTACGGCATCAAGCTCATCGGCAATTACCAGTTCCCGAATCAGCCAGGATACCGTTCTGCGGGGCATAATTCAGCTTTGGTTGATGATGATGGGCAGCGGTACCTGTTCTACCACCAGCGTTTTGAACCTTCGAGCCTTCATCAGGTGCGGGTGCGGCAGCAATATCTAAATGAGGACCAATGGCCAGTACTGACTGTCTATGAGTACCGTGGTGATAAAATTGAGCATTATAAGGACAGCGAAATTGTCGGCAGCTATGATCTGATTAATCATGGTACGGCTACAAATGGAGCTATGATTTATTCGCAGAAAGTGACGCTGTATGCAGATGGTACAGTCGATGGGGCGATGACAGGGACCTGGAGTAAATCGACTGACGCGGGCAAAGATTATGATTATATCACCTTGGAACTGGATGATGTAGAATACAAGGGCATTGTCTGTAAACAGTTCAACGAGGAAGCTACGCCGCAGAAAGTAATGACGTTTTCTGTGATTGGCAGTAACAACACCTGCCTTTGGGGAAGTAAAGTGTCCGCAAAAAAATCTCTTTCTAAGGCGTTGGTCTATGGTTTTAATTTTGAGAAAGCTGCCTTGGCAGACGGCAGCATAGCTCCGGTGAAACATTCTGCCCAAAGCAATAAGGCGACATTAAAAGGAAATGCCTCTATTGTGTCGGATAAGCGGCGCGGCAATGTTTTGCAGGTGCAGAATGCAGGGAAGGCTTACCGAGCAAGCTATCTTGAACTGCCGGCAGATGTATTCTCTGCGATTACAGAAGATGGGTTTACGGTCAGTATGTGGGTTGATGTGGGGGCGGAGACGCTAGAAGACAGCGCACTGTTTGAAGCCAGCAGCGGCAGCAGCGAGATTACTGCTCCCATGACCCGGCTCAGCGCTGGCATAAATCCCAGTATCAATGCCAATGTGGAAGCCCAAGGTCCCAGTTACGAAATGGAACGCGATGAGTGGCATCACATCGCATATTCGGTGGATTCGGAAAATTTCAGACTGTTTGTGGATGGTAAAATTGTCGGTGTGCTTTCACAGGATTTAAGCAGTTGTTTTGACAAGTCATTGGAAAGCTGCATACAGAAAACAGAGGATATCAGTGTTGGTTCTGGGCTGGTTTGTGGGACGGAGGATGTGCAGTCAGCCAGATTTGATGATGTGGCAATTTACAGTGCGGCTCTTTCGGACGAGCAGGTTGCAGAAATTTACAGTACGGATACTCTGAAAGAGGCTCCGGAACCAAAACCGGAAGAACCAAAACCGGAAACGCCAAAAGAAAAAGGCATACAGACGATAGAAGTTAATTCTGAAATTAATAAAACGTATGGTAGCAAGCCGTTTTCCTTAAATGCAAAATTAACAAAGGGAGATGGCGCGCTGAGTTATACGTCTGATTCTCCTAAGGTGGTTTCTGTAGACACGAAGACCGGTAAGGTCACTATAAAAAATACCGGAATAGCGAATATTACCATTACCGCTGCAGAGACAGCGGCTTTCAAGAAACAGACAAAAATTGTGACGGTACAGGTTGCCCCTAAAAAGATATCGTTTACCTCAGTAAAAAGTAAATCTGCAAAGAAGGCGGTTCTTAAATGGAAAGCGGCTTCTAAGGCAAGCGGCTACAGTATTCAGTATGCGGCTAATTCCAAGTTTAAGTCCGCGCGTACGGTCTTGGTTAAGAAAGCAAGTGTGAAAACCAAGACGATTACGAAGCTGAAAAGCAAGAAGACATACTATTTCCGTATCCGGCCTTACAAGCAATCCGGGAAGACGAAAGTGTATGGGGCTTATAGTAAAACAAAGCGCGTGAAAGTGAAATAAAATCTTTTTTTAATTTATTGGGAGGGCAGATGTGGGGAATATGCTGAAGAAAGGAATATCCAAATGACCAAAGAGAAGCTGGCGCTGGAGATTATTGAACGGCTGAGAAAGGAATACCCCCAGGCGGACTGCACCTTGGACTACAACGAGGCGTGGAAGCTTCTTGTGAGCGTGCGTCTGGCGGCGCAGTGTACGGATGCCCGGGTAAATGTAATAGTGGAAGAGCTTTATCAGTTGTATCCAGATGTGAAATCCCTGGCGGAGGCTCCAGTGGAGGAGATTGAGAAAATTGTCCGCCCTTGTGGGCTTGGCAGGAGCAAGGCGCGTGATATCAGCGCATGTATGAAGATTCTGCATGAACAGTATGGGGGGAACGTCCCGGAAGATTTTGACGCTCTTTTAAGCTTGCCTGGCGTGGGCAGGAAGAGCGCCAACCTGATTATGGGCGATGTGTTCCACAAGCCGGCGATTGTCACAGACACCCACTGCATCCGCCTGGTGAACAGGATGGGGCTTGTGGATAATATCAAAGAGCCTAAGAAAGTGGAAATGGAGCTGTGGAAGCTGATTCCCCCGGAAGAAGGCAGCGATTTCTGCCATCGTTTGGTGAACCATGGCAGGGATGTGTGCACGGCGAGGACAAAACCTTATTGTGACAGATGCTGTGTGAAAGATATCTGCGCCCGCAATGGCGTGGAGTGATAGACAGCACTAATTGCGCCTTGTCGTAGTGCGTTGAGACAGCAAGAAAATAAAAAATACGAAAGGGGAAAGAGAAAAATATGGCAGTAATCAGACCTTTTTCTGCAATTAGGCCAGCCAGAGAGCTGGTGGACAAAATAGCGGCGCTTCCATACGACGTATATAACCGTGAGGAGGCCAAGGAAGCTGTAAGCGGGAATCCGCTGAGTTTTTTGAGGATTGACAGGGCAGAGACCCAATTTGACGACAGTGTAGACATCTATGCGCCGGAAGTATACCAGAAAGCGCATGATATTCTCTGGGATATGGCAGAAGATGGTTCCTTTGTGAAAGAGGAGAAAGATTGTTACTATATCTATGAACTTACAATGGATGGGCGGACGCAGACGGGGATAACGGCTTGCGCTTCCATTGACGACTATGAACAGGGGGTGATTAAAAAGCATGAGAATACCCGGGCAGAGAAAGAGCAGGACCGGATTAACCATGTCGATATCTGCAATGCCCAGACTGGACCGATTTTTCTTGCCTACCGTGCCAATGCCGTTATCAATGAAGTTGTGACGGCGGTTAAGAAAGAGGCGGCGCTCTATGATTTTGTGTCGGAAGACGGTATTCGCCACAGAGTGTGGGTGATTTCAGATGGGAATCAGATTCAAGCGGTGGAATCAGCGTTTGCTTCGATTGGAGAAATCTATATCGCCGATGGGCATCACCGGGCGGCTTCGGCTGTGAAAGTAGGGCAGAAGCGCAGGGCAGAGCATCCCGGTTATAGCGGTGAGGAAGAGTTCAACTATTTTCTTTCCGTGCTGTTCCCGGATGAAGAGCTGATGATTATGGATTATAACCGCGTAGTCAAGGATTTGAACGGCATGTCAGAGGAGGCATTTTTGGCAAAAGTTTCGCAGCTCTTTGAAGTGGAAGAGCTGGGAACACAGCCCATGAAGCCGGAGGAAAAAGGAAGCTTCTCTATGTATCTGGCAGGAAAGTGGTATGGCTGCAGGATTCCTGAGGAGGAAATCCCCGACCATCCGGTGGCAAGCCTGGATGTGTCCATCCTACAAGAAAAGCTGCTATCGCCTGTCCTCGGCATTGAAGATCCCAAGACAGACAGCCGTATTGATTTTGTGGGCGGAATTCGGGGCTTAAAGGAATTGGAGAGACGTTGCGGTACGGATTGCAAGGTGGCATTTGCCATGTATCCGACTTCCATACAGGAGCTTTTCGCCGTGGCGGACGCGGGGCTTTTGATGCCGCCCAAATCGACCTGGTTTGAACCAAAATTGCGGAGCGGGATATTTATCCATGCATTGTAAAGTTGGTTTTTTTCAGAAAAATATTAATTTTTTATAGTATAATTTCATTGTTTTTGCTATAATTATTGTAAATGTTGCTTGGGGAAAATGTAAATGGATTCATATTTTTACGAACGGAAGGAAGTACAGTATGAACAAGACAGACAAAAAACAGACAGTAAAAGCAGGAATTATGACAAAAATTTTAGCTATGGCATTGGGGCCGCTGATTGTGCTCGCTGTAGCAAGTGCGTTTTTTTCGGCACACACCATTAGGACGGGTATGCAGGACGAGGCAATAAAACGTTTGGAGGATATTGTCAGCGGTGTGAACAATTCTCTGGACGCATTGGGGGAAGGTGATTATCGGCTGGAGGGTGAGACAGTCTATAAAGGGGACATCAACATCTCGGAGAAGCTGCCGTATTTTGAGAATTTTGCAGCAGCATCAGGCATTGATATCACATTGTTCTATGAGGATACCCGCAGGGTGACGACTCTGGTGGACAGCGAAACTGGAGAGCGCATGGTAGGCACACAGGCAGCGGATAAGGTGATTGCCAAGGTCCTTGAGGGAGGGGAAGAGTATGTGGATAAGAAGCTGCAGCTAAACGGACAGCCGTATTTCTGCTGTTATATGCCATTGGCAAATGAGGATGGCAGCATTGTGGGCATGATATTTGCCGGAGAGCCAAGCAGCGGGATTGAAGCATATATTAAGAATGAAGTTTTTCAAACAACCATTCTCAATGTGGTGGTGATTCTGTTGGGCGGGCTTCTTGTCATTGGTTTCTCAAGGGCATTGTCCAAGGCCATCCAGAAAGAGGAGGGCGTAATCAGGCAACTGGCAGAGGGGAACCTGAATATCCAGGTGGATAGCAAGCTGAAAGGGCGCAAGGATGAACTGGGCAGCATTGCCAATGCATTGGACAATCTTGTTTCGCAGCTGTCGAGAATTTTAAACCATCTTCAGCAGTCCTCCGATGAACTCCACAAATCAGGGCAGTCCTTGGATGAGATGGCGGAACGCGTCAATGTCAACGCATCGGAGATTGGCAAGGCGGTGGAGGATATTTCTCAGGGAGCTGTTTCCCAGGCGGAGGAGATTGAGAATGCCTCAGGCAAGATTGTGGATATGGGTTCCATGATTGAACATATTGTAGGCGGCGTAGACAAACTGAATTCTACTTCCGTAAGCATGAAGCAGGCGGGGGATAACTCAGCGGAGATTATGCGGGATTTGGTGGAATCCACGAACCGGACGACGGAGGCGATTCATAAGATTGGAGAGCAGATTTACGCCACAAATGAATCAGCGCAGAAAATCCGCGAGGCAGTGGATCTTATCTCCGCGATTGCCAGCCAGACATCCCTGCTGTCGTTGAATGCCAGCATTGAAGCTGCAAGGGCAGGGGAATTTGGCAAAGGATTTGCGGTGGTTGCTTCCGAAATCCAGAAACTTGCAGACGAGTCCAGCCGCTCTGCGCAGACGATAACGGATATTATCAATTCCTTGCTGTCAGAATCTGAGATGACGGTTGAAATAATGAAAGAAGTCGGCGCGATTATTACGGAACAGAGGCAGAAGATTGAAGATACACAAAGCCATTTCAATAATGTGACCGAGGGCATCAACAGCTCGAGGGAAGATACGACAATGATAGAAGAGCGCACCCATGTATGCGATGAATCCAGGAAGACAGTTGTGGACGTGATTGCGAACCTGTCAGCTATTTCCGAGGAGAATGCGGCTTCTGCCCAGGAAACTACGGCATCCATGGAGGAACTGAGTGCGACCATCAATCTTCTGGCAGAAGCAGCGAACAGCCTGAAAGGCCTTTCTGACCAGATGAATGATGATATTAAGTTCTTTAAGTTATAAGGATAGTTTTTGGGAAGGTGTCAAGTTAGATGTTGAAAGTATTTCTGGTAGATGATGAAGCCAGTGTCAGGGAAGGTCTGCGCGAGAATGTTATGTGGCAGCAGCACGGATATCAGTTTGCCGGCGAAGCAAGTGATGGGGAGATGGCGCTCCCCCTGATACGCAAAGTGAAGCCAGATGTGCTGATTACGGATATCAATATGCCGTTTATGGATGGCCTGGCGCTTGCAGGGATTGTGAAACAGGAATTTCCGCAGATTAAAGTTATCATTATCAGCGCCCATGATGACTTTGAATATGCGCAGCGGGCTATCCGGGCTGGCGTGGAACGCTATTTGCTCAAACCGATTTCGCGTGCGATGCTGCAGAAAGTACTGCAGGAGATACGTGAAAAAATTGAAGGTGAGCGTGAACGTGAGCATTATCAGGAAAAATATAAAGAAGATATGCAGGAATACGAGCAGTTTTCCAGAAGGGTTTTTTTTGAAAAAGTATTTGAAGGCCATCTCTCGGTACAAGAGATTTATGAGGAGGCACAGAAACTTTCTTTGGAGATGGATGCCGCCAGCTATAACCTTGCCATGGTCAGCCTGCGTGAGAAGAGAAATGCAGAGGAACATTCCAAGGAATCTCGTCTGCTTGCTGGTAAGAGAGAGGAACTGGTACGGTATTTTCAGCGGTATCCTGAATATCTGATGTTCCGTTGGAATATCAATACCTATGGTATCTTGCTGAAAGGCGAAGAGGAGCAGATGGAAGAACTGAGGAGCCGATGCCGGGAAACGATAATCCGCATCTGTTCCGGGCATGAATCGGAGATAGAATGGTGCTGTGCAATCGGGGAACCCGTGCAGCGGCTGAGCATGCTGCCTCAGGTGTACAGCAGGGTAAACCATATGATGTCTTACCGTTTCTTAAAGCCTGGTCAGCATATCCTGACAATGGAGACTCTGGGATTTGCTTCACGGGCAGAAAGCAGGGAGACTCTGGGAGAAGTGGACATAGCTAAGGCAGACCCAGAAATCATCAAGAATTTTCTGGCCCATGGACAGGCGGATGAGGTAGATGATTTTGTGGATAATTACCTGGAGAGCCAGAAAGAAGCTTTGAAATCTAAGATGTTCCGCGACTACCTGATGCTGAGCATAAGGTTCACGACAATTGCTTTTGTGAAGAAGCTGGGTTACAGGCAGGAGGACCTGCTTGAGAATACTTATACTGATAAAGTGCAGATACTGAGCCTTAATGTGGAGGACATGAGGTTTTATATGCAGGAGCTTCTGCAGCGGGCGCTTGAGCTGGGCGAGCAGGTCATGGAAAGCCAGAGCCAGAAATTAATTAAACGTGCGATTGTATACATTGAAGAGAATTACACAAAGGATTCCATCTCGTTGAATGAAGTTGCCGGCGCCGTGGAAGTCAGCGCCAACTATTTCAGTACGGTTTTCCGGCAGGAGATGGGGATGACCTTTACAGAATATGTGACAAAGAAACGTATGGAAAAAGCCAAGCAGCTGCTGCGTCAGACGGAAAGGCCGTCTGGGGATATAGCGGCAGAAGTTGGCTTTAAGGACCCGCATTATTTCAGTTTTGTGTTCAAAAAGACGCAGGGCTGCACACCCAGGGAATACCGCGGTGGTGCTCGTAACTGACCTAAGGGAGGCTGAAAAACAGCGCAGAGCCTTAAAGATGATAGGGCGCTGCGCTGTTTTTGGCAATCAAATCCCAGGGAAGTTCTTCGGAAAATACAGATTCTCCCTGGATTATCCGCAGAAGTGCAGAGGCCGCGGCAGCGCCAGGTTCTTTCCGATGGGCTAATGTAGTAATATGGATGGAATTTAAATCGCTCATATAACTGTTATCAAAAGAAACGACGGAGATGTCTTCCGGAACCCGGATATCAGCGTAGCTCAGTTCACGGATAAGCCAATAGGCGACTTCATCATTCTGGCAGATAACAGCGGAATACGGCTCTTTGTTCCGGCGCAGCAGGCCGATGAGGAAGCTGGTGTCCGATTTGGTTTCCAGCGCCTCTAACCTTGTGGCAGTATACCATATAATCAGTTCTTCGGGGAGAGGGATGTTAAAATCCCGCATTGCAGCGGCAAATCCGGAATAACGTTCCAAACCCTGTTGGTCATCAATCCTAAAAACTCCGGCAATCCTGGTATGTCCCAACTCAATTAAGTGCCTGGCTAACAGGTAGCCTCCATAATAATTATCGTCCTTGATACAGACGCAGCCGTTAAGCCCTGCATAAACCCCCCCGGTAAATAAAATGGAGACGCCTTTTACCATCAGATGTTCATAAAGGTCCAGGTTTGGGTTCGGCAGCGCAGTCTTGCTCCCTTCTACTATCATGCCACGGATGGAGCTGTTTTCCAGCCGCTGCAGAATTATGCGTTCTTCCGATACCTTAGAATAGGTAGAGTAGACATCAATGGAATATCCTTTGGCGCTCAGGACGGATTTCACGTTTGCCAGGAAATTGGGGGTGGTGTATTCTTCCGCATGGTTGACGATGACGGCGATGGTGTTTTGCATTGCGCCCAGCCCGGTGGAAAAAGAACCGCTGCCCCGGCGCTTTTCGATAAGCCCCTCCTCCGTCAGGAGACGCAGGGCAGTCCGCACTGTCTGTCGGCTCATGTGGTATTGTTCACAGAGTTCGTTTTCGGAGGGAAGCTTGTAAATGCCTTTGCCTATGTTCTGGAAAATAGATTCCCGCAATATATTTGCAAGGCGGACATATTTTGCTGGCATGGTATGGGCTCCTTTCAAGTTTCGTTTGGTTTGGATTCTATCATAGATTTGTGTAAATGTCATGGGTACTTTCTATAATTCGGAAGTTCAGGTATGGTCTGGAAGTTCTAATCGTAAAAAAATATCAGAAAATATGTATATTTATAAAATGTTTGAATTGACACAAAATTGTTCGTATAAAAAAATGAATAAAAAATGAACAGATTATGTATGGAATGTTTGAAATGACAAAAAGTAACAAAAAGGATTGCCAAAAATGCAAGCGGGAAGTTCCAGAAATTAGGAGTAAACTTTTGAAGAATTTGGAAAAGTTTAAAAAAGTACAGTAATATAATTAACTTTGGTGAAATATACTATATAAAAACTATTTACATGTATTGAAATATTATTAAAATAAATTAACTTGTATTGGATATTGCGACAAATATGAAAAATACAGAGCAAGCCTTATTGACGTGAACATGCAAAAAACTTAAAATGAAATCACCAACGGCGAAAGCCGAAAACAAAAAAGGGAGGACATGTAAAATGTTAAAGAAGAAAGTAGCAATGTTACTTGCTGCAGCTATGGTAGCAGCAACAGTAGTAGGATGTGGCGGCGGAGATGACGCTAAGACTGACGCTCCGGCAGATGACGCTAAGACAGAGGCACCTGCAGACGACGCAGCAGATGCAGAGGCACCTGCAGACGACGCAGCAGATGCAGAGGCACCTGCAGACGACGCAGCAGACGCAGAGGCACCTGCAGACGACGCAGCAGACGCAGAAGCTCCTGCAGCAAGCGGAGAGAAAATCAAAGTCGGTATCATCAACAACGACCCGAACGAGTCTGGATATCGTACAGCTAACGATAAGGACCTTCAGGCAACATTCTGTGAAGAAAACGGCTATGAGGCAGACTTCCAGTACAGCAAGAAGAATGACGAGCAGATTACTTTTGCACAGAACATGCTTACCGCAGGTGTTGATTACCTTCTGATTTCTGCAGCTGATACAGCAGGCTGGGATGGAGTTCTTAAGAACGCTCAGGATTTAGGAACATCTGTTATCTTGTTTGACCGTGTTATCGATGCAGACGAGAGCCTTTATGCAGCTTCCATCGTATCCGATATGGAGAAAGAGGGACAGACAGCTGTTGAGTGGTTAGCAGGACAGGGATTAGACGAGTACAACATCATCCACATTCAGGGACAGATGGGTACTGCAGCTCAGCAGGGACGTACGAAAGCTCTTGATGAGAAAGTAGCAGCTGAGGATACATGGAAACTTGTTGTACAGCAGACAGGTGACTGGAATGCTGACAATGCGAAGCAGGTTGTTCAGTCTGTAATCGACTCTGGCGAGAAGTTCAACGTAATCTATGCTGAGAATGATGATATGGCTAAGGGTGCTGTAGCAGCTCTTGACGCAGCTAACATTTCTCATGGCGTTGGCAAAGACGTAATCATTATGGGCTTTGACTGCAACAAGTGGGCATTGCAGGAACTTCTTGACCAGAAGTGGAACTATGATGGACAGTGCAACCCGTTCCAGGGCAAATATATTGACGATGTAATCAAGTCTCTTGAGGCTGGTGAGGAAATCGCTGAGAAGACCATCATCATGGATGAGCAGGGCTTCGATGCTACAACTATCACTGCAGATGATGTTGAGAACTTCGGTATCTAATCATCAGACAGAATTAAAATTGAGTTAAAGCAATAATATAAAGCGCGGCGCAG
>CANOHX010000036.1 GCA_947565885.1 uncultured Lachnospiraceae bacterium | reverse complement strand
TATTTTTAAGAAAGCGCTCTGCACTTTTCTATAAAAAAAGACACTTTCCCTAAGTTTCCACAGCTTTGTGGTCTCATGAAAAGTGCCGTTTTTTTATTGTTCACAATTTATTCATTTTAGGTTCAAAAAAGTTTCATTTTAGCAACATGGAATTTTCATTTCTTTCGCATATAATAAGAACATAACAAAGGAAATACAAAACAAACTTTTTGAATAAACTTTTTCATAATAAATGCCAGGAGGCGGAAGCTCCCTGGCATCCTCCCTTTTATAATGTCTTATACTTCGAAGATCAGGTCTCCATAAGATGGCATTGGCCACATTTCCTTATCGACAATCATTTCCAGTTTATCGATTGGAGAACGCAGCTCATCCATGGCTGTCTTCACCTCATCGCGGAAGTAAATAGCCTGAGCCCTTCCTTCTTCCATCGTGCCTCCCTGTACAGTAACTTCTTTCAGTTTTACCAGGGCATTCTTTGCCTCTGACAGCAAATCAGACACCTCTTTCAGCAAATCCATCTGCGTGCTGATGTCCGCGTCACAAGCTGTCTTTACCGCATTAATAGAGTTCGCCAGCGAAGTAGTATACTTGATGACTGCCGGGATAATCTGCTTGCCAGCCATATCAATCATAGTACGCGCCTCGATATTGATGGCTTTCGCATAGTTCTCATAGAGGATCTCTCCTCTGGATACAAGTTCTGCCTCCGTAAATACATTGAATTTCTCAAACAGGGCAATTGATTTTGGGGTTGTCAGAGCCGGAACTGCATCCACCATGTTCCTAATATTGGGAAGTCCGCGACGCTCCGCCTCCTCTATCCACTCGTCGGAATAGCCATTGCCGTTAAACACAATCCTCTGATGCGCAGATGCCTGCTCTTTGATTAAATCATGCACCGCCTCCTCAAAATTGTCTGCTTTCTCCAGAATGTCACACGCATCGGAGAATGCCTCGGCAACGATGGAATTCAGTATCACATTAGGCGGGGCAATGGAATCATTGGAGCCAACCATACGGAATTCAAATTTATTTCCGGTAAATGCAAATGGTGAGGTACGGTTGCGGTCCGTGGCGTCCTTGCGGAAGTCCGGCAAAGTCTTTACGCCCGTCTGCAGCACTTCGCCTTTGAGGCTTCTCGTTGCCTCGCCGGTGCTGATAAGCTGCGTCAGCACATCCTGAAGCTGCTCGCCTAAAAATACGGATATGATTGCCGGTGGCGCCTCGTTTGCACCCAGCCTGTGGTCATTTCCTGCATCTGCTGCCGATTCACGGAGCAAGTCTGCATGTTTATCGACTGCTTTTAACACACAGGTCAGCACTAACAAGAACTGGATATTCTCATGCGGCGTCTTGCCCGGGTCCAGCATATTGAAGCCATCATCAGTCGTAATCGACCAGTTATTATGCTTGCCGGAACCATTCACCCCTGCAAACGGCTTCTCATGCAGCAGACAGCACATACCATGACGCCCTGCAACTTTCTTCAAGGTCTCCATCACCAGCTGGTTGTGGTCCACTGCAATATTGGCCTCCGCATAGATGGGTGCAAGCTCATGCTGCGCCGGGGCAACCTCGTTGTGCTGGGTCTTGGCGCTGACGCCCAGTTTCCATAATTCTTTGTTGACATCTTTCATATATGCTGCAATACGTTCGCGGATGGATCCAAAATAATGGTCTTCAAGCTCCTGCCCCTTAGGCGGCATTGCCCCAAACAAGGTACGTCCCGTAAAAATGAGGTCTTTCCTCTTTAAATATTTCTCTCTGTCCACCAGGAAATATTCCTGCTCCGGTCCGACGGAAGCCGTCACTTTCTTGGAGGTGGTGTTTCCAAACAGGCGCAGCAGACGCAAGGACTGTTCATTGATTGCCTCCATGGAACGCAGAAGCGGCGTCTTCTGGTCAAGCGCTTCTCCTGTGTAGGAACAGAATGCCGTGGGAATACAGAGCGTTGCTCCTGCCGCGTCCTGACGGACAAACGCCGGGGAGGTACAATCCCATGCCGTATACCCTCTCGCTTCAAAAGTTGCCCGCAGTCCTCCAGATGGAAAGGAAGAGGCATCCGGTTCGCCCTTAATCAGCTCTTTTCCTGAAAAGCTCATCAGCACCTTGCCGTTGGGCATAGGGGCTGAAATAAAGGAATCATGTTTCTCCGCCGTCACTCCGGTCAGCGGCTGGAACCAGTGGGTATAATGGGTTGCCCCTTTCTCAATCGCCCACTCTTTCATCTCATGCGCAACCACATCTGCAGTCTCAGGGTCAAGTTCTTTTCCCTCCTGGATTACCTCTTTCAGTTTCTTGTAGACTTTTTTGGGCAAACGCTCCTGCATGACTGCATCGTTAAACACGTTTTCGCCAAAAATCTCGGATACATTGATAAAATCGCTCATCTCTCTCATTCCTTTCCCTGATAGATAGAAAAGGGCATTCCAATCCTCTTGGAACACCCTTGTTCTTTGTTTTCTATATCTGCTAACTAAGATACTCTAATTTTTCCAGAAATGCAATAGAAAATTTATAAAAATTTAATTTTTTGCTATTTCGGATAAAATTCGGGAATTTTTGTCATTTTTTTGGTACTATTGCCAGACATCCTCCAACTTCCATTCCACATCCACACTCTTTCCTATGCTATGGTAATATAATAGGAAGAAAAACAGTGCCACAAATGTTAACAGTTTCCGGGCTATTCCTCCTCTTTTGGCCCAGCGGAGCAGCTTTGCTACCAGTTCTTCTTTCTCTTTCTCCGTGATGCCAGTATTGTCAAAAGCAAAATACAGCAGCAGATACGAAAGGCCCGCAACCATTCCGAGCGTTGCATAAACCTGCACGTTTACAGCCTCCCCAGTCTTCGGCTCGCTGCCTATGGGTGTTTTTGCCGTTGGCATTTGCGGGGGAGGACTCACTGCCTCTTTCGCGATATTCACTTCTGCACGGCGCGTGTTCTTATTTCCTGCATTGTCCACGGCAGTCACACGCAAAATATGCTTCCCTATGCCGGATACCTTTACATTAAACTTATAATTGTCCACAATATCCCCTGCAAACATTTGCTTTGGCACAGACATTACTACTCCCTTATCCAGCCGGTATGTCACAGATGCTATTCCGCCCGTAATCTTATCTTCCCATCTGCTATCCATATCATCCATGACCTCCACCTTTACAATGACGTCATGTGTAAATGTCTTGGAAAGCTTCCCATCCTCAGAGGAAAATTCTATTTCCGGGGCATTATCCTCGACAATCAGCCCGCCTTCTTGCGCTGTAATCATCTTTTCAGAAGACACGTTGCCGGCATTATCGGTAGATTTCAGGCTTATCTTTCCCTTAAAGTCCTCGGATACCGTAATTTTTGCCAGTACCTGCCCGCTTTTCATCAATAACTGGATTTTCCCTGCTGCAAACTCGCCTTGGTTCGGCGTAAGGACACCATACAGCAGATTTAATTTTTCCCTGCCCTCAGGAATTTCCAGCGTTCCAGATACAGAGCCCAACCGCATTCCATCTGCCTTTGCATGGGACTGCTGCATTGCCGCCGCTTTATCATCTGCCTGGTACAATCCCATACTGGCCTCCTCCGATTCGTCCGCCTGGTACAATCCCATACCGGTCTCCTCCGATTCGTCCGCCTGATACAATACCGTGCCGCCCTCCTCCGATTCTTGCAGGTTATCTTCCGTGGCTGCTGTCATGAAATAATCAAGCTGCTTAACTCCGCTGCCTTCCTCAAAGATAGGAACTGTTATGACAAGATTCTTTTTGCGTATTATCCAGTCCACAATGTTTACATGCCCTCGGTTGAAGCTAATCTGCTCCAACACCGGGGCAGTCTCATCCGCCCATTTTGCATAAAGCGTGATTTCATGCTCCTCTTTCTTATCAACCGCCGCCTTCTCGTAGTTGTCCTCCACCTGCATGTCAAAATCCCAGCGGTTTTCTTCCAATCCCTGTGCGTCCATGAACCAGCCTTTGAAATGATAGCCTCTCCTTACCGGTTCCTCCACTCTATGAACAAAATCCCCATATGGCACGCTCTGGCTTGGCGGAGCCTCCCCCTCTGCCCCATTCAGGTCAAAGTCCACTTCATAGATATCCCTGTCATAATAAAGCTTTAACACCAGGCTGCCATCCACTGCCACAATTCCCGCTGCCTTGCGCAGCTCATGTGAGGTGTTCTCCGCAAACCCGGTATAAGCCTTCGCCTTTGCGCTCACCTCGTCTCCTACAACCGCCTCTGTATTCTCCGTCTCAGCCAGCAGGTAACTCCCATCAAGTTCCTGCTTGTAATGCTCTACCCGGTAATCTGCCCTGGCAACGACCCACCTGGCATAGAGCGTCTGATTCTCCATAAGGCTTATCTCCTGCCCTTCGCGGTAATTCCTGCCCGTGCCGTCCGCCTCTGTGTTCCATCCGACAAACACATATCCATCGCGGGCTGCCTCCTCGGCAACACTGAACTCTGCAGACTGATAGCTTACCTCACTATGTACGTTTGCATAACAGGAATTTGCCATGGGCGGCTGCTCGCCTTCGCCCCCATTCATGTCATAGGACAAGATGATATCTTTACGGTAAATGCCATAGTAGGACGAATGCTTCGTCAAAATCAGCTCTTGTCCAGCCGCAAACTCTGCCCGGTACTGATTCTCGTCCTCTGTCCAGCCTACCTTATCCCAGCCGTCCATATCTTTCAGTTCCGGCGCTTCTATCGGCTGCGTCCATCCCAGCCTGGCTTTCGCCTCCTTGGTCTCCTTCTGCCCAGCTCCACCAGAATAGAAATCTGCCTGGAACGATTTCGTAAATATGGCATATAAGGTAAGGTCTGCTTCGCTTGTCAGCGTATCGCCTTCATGGTAATATTCCCCCGAACCGTCTGGCTCGGTGTTCCACCCGGCAAACGCAAAATCCCCGCAGGTAATGTCGGGTGCAATATCAAATTCTGCCGGAAGATAAGTAATATCCTCATGTACCCTTGCATAACGCGTACCTGTGTCAGAAGCCGGTTCCGGCTCACTGTCTCCCCCATTGCTGTCATAGGTCAAGGTTACATTCTTCCCATAAATACCGCAGTAAACGGCATTTTGTTCTAACATAAGTTCCTCAAACGGCTGACAAGAGATGGCAAACTGCTCCTCTTCCTTTGCCCAGCCTGTTTTCTCCCAGCCATCCATATCTTCCAAATCCTTGATCTCAGGAACTTCTATAGAGGCTTTTCCATCCTTTCCCGCCTCGGCAGACATCGTCTCCTTCTGCCCCGCCGCACCGGAATAGAAATCTGCCTGCACAATTTTCTCGAAGACTGCATACAAAGTCAAATCTGACTCTCTCGTAACCTTATCACCTGCATGGTAAGTTTCGCCCGAGCCATCCGGCTCCGTATTCCAGCCAACAAAACGAAAATCCTTATAAACTGGGTCTGTGGCAATCGTAAACTCGGCCGGCTGATAGGTGATTTCATCATAGACCCTGGCATAACGCGGCTCTATGTCGGCTGCCGGAGCCAGTTCCATATCCCAGCCATTTTTATCATACGTTAACGTCACATCCTTCTTATAAATTCCGCAATACGCCTGATATTTCTCTAAATTAACCTCCCCTTGGGGCTGATATGTAACGTCAAATCCCTCTTCTTTCTCGGCCCAGCCCTCCTTTACCCAGCCTTCCATATCCTCCGTGTGCTCCGGATCATTCAGATCCTCCAGTTCAGGGGCTTCCACTTTCCCTTTCCTGTCAGCGTCAATCACGCTCTCTTTCCTTACTTTACTTCCCGCGCTCCCGGAATAGAAATCCGCTGCCAGGTTCTCTGCAAAGACAGCATAGAGGTTCACATCCTCCGTAATTTTCCCTAACGACTCACCCCCCTGGTAGAGTGTCCCAGAGCCATCCTCATTTCTGCTCCACCCCATGAATGTACGTCCCTCATAAGTCAGGATATCCTGCCCATTTTCATCTTGAATCGATTTTACAATTGCCTCTTTATCCCCATCATATTGATTATCATCCACCACATTCCCTGTCGCCCCATTGCTGATATAGTAGACAAAATATTTATACCCCGGGTCTGTTTCCGTAAGTATTACCTGCGTCTTGTCATCGTTCAGCTTCGCATACCAGGTCTTGCCGGAATCGCTGATGTCAATAAATCTGATTTTCTTCATATCCCGCTCATGAAGAAAGGTATAACCATCCTTGCCCTCCGCAATTACATACCCTTCGACTGCTTTCACATAAAGATTCACGGGATATGTCAGCGTAGTGTTGATAAATATTTTCTTGGGTGTGCCGCTTTCCTGATCGAGGTAAATCCCATCCACGCCGGAATCTTCCTTGTCCTCCCCTCCAAGTTTTACATTCCCGGAAATGTTCAGCTCCGCCCATCCATAATTCCTTACAGAAGAATTAAAGATCCCGCCGCTGCCGCTGTAGTCTGCCTTTCCATCCTTATAATCACAATAATTCCCTTCAAAAATCCCGCCAGTGATATTCGTAACTGTTCCATCTTCCCAACAATGATTGATGCAGCCTCCCTTATTTTTCGCGTAATTGTCAAGGAAGCTGCCTCCATGGATATTAAGGATTCCTCTGCAATTATACATGCAGCCTCCGCCGACATTGCCATGTACATCATCAGTAGACGTGGTACGGTTATTGCGGTAAATACCGCTGTAAATATTTACAACATTTCGGTTATAACAAATAAATGCTCCTCCTTGTGTCCCTGCACTGTTCTCTTCCATCAAAGTATCCCTGATGTCTATCGTATTGCTGGTATTCGCATAAAATACCCCACCTGCAGACCGGCTGCCGCTTCCCCTTGCCGAACAGCGTTGGAATACAGCGCCATTGATATCTACCTTGCAGCCATTACAGATATATAATGCTCCCCCCTGGTCGCTGGATGTGCCGCTGCCAACACAGCAGTTTTCAAACTTCGTGCCATGGATGGCAACCGTACTTCCAGTCATATAGATTGCGCCGCCCTGATTACTTGCCGTACAGTTCTGGATAATCGCCTTGTTCAAGACCGCATTCGCCGAGCTTAAGTTAATGGCACCCCCATCGCTTCCCTGCTTGGTGCAGTTTTGAATCACACAGCCATCGTCCAGGGTCAGTTTGCCCAAGGCAACTTTCAGCATAGACTCCGTCGAAGAGACAGAACCTCCATCCACAATAACATTGCCCAAGGTCAGGTTCCCACTCGCCGGAACATTGAAATACGCCGCAGCGCTTCCTCTCTGCACCGTCCCGCCGCCGGTAACCGTAACATTCCCATCTATTGATATCGCGCCTGTAATCGTAAGGACCGCACTTTCTTCCACAACCACCTTGACATTCTTCAAGGTACGCATCCCCCAGCTTTCGCTTTGTCCGGCAGCAATCGTAATTGTTTCCGTATCGTCATCATCTATTTCTTCCTCGCCATCATCTGCATAATAGATTTCTTTCTCTTCCTCTGCATAGAAAATCTCCTTTTCTATCTTATCCAAAGAAGCTTCTTCCTCCCCCTCCGATTCAAGAGCATTCCTCTTATCCTCTGTACCCAGAACAACGCTCTCATCATCAAAGTCTCGCAAAGCCTCCATTATCTTACCTTCCGACTTCTCCACAATCACCATAATCTCTGGCAGGACAACGCTTTCAGACAGCAGATAAGCCTCCGGCATCATAGGCGTGAAGATATAGGTTCCTTCTTGTTCCATGTCATATTCAGGCGCACTTTCCCATGTGATGCCATCTAGAACGGCATCAGAGATTATTTCTGCCTGTTCTTCTCCACCCTCCGAAGGTGCATCTTCTGGCGCTGTTTCTTCTAATGGCGCATCTTCTGGCGCTGCTTCCTCCGCTCGTGCATCCTCCGGCTCTTCCTGGTCCAACATATCCTCAGGCTTTTCCTGGTCTAATTCCGCAGCCTGCGACAATGTATCTCCCAACTCTCCATATTCCAACGTATCCTCTTGTGACGGCATATCCCCCGGCTTTTCCTGGTACAATGCAGCAGCTTCCACCTGTGGATGTTCTGGTTCCGTATGCGTTTCCTGAACTTCCGGCAGATTCTTGCGATATGACACGGTGAGGCTGTCAGGCAGACTCAGCGCCTCTATCGGCGTCCCGATTTCAGCGGTTTGAAATTTTATGTCCTCAGGAAGTTCAGAAACTGACAGGACTTCATATTGTACGCCATCCTCCGGAAGCCCCGCTGCCAGCGCGAACGTCTGATAATACCGATTGGGCATAGACGTTATAATCAGACATACCGAAAGCAGCGCTATGATAAGTTTGTTCCATTTTCCCGATTTTTTCCTTTGCTCCGGCAACGTATCTTTTCTCACTCTCATCTCCCTACACACTCCTCACCTTGATTAAGTTTGCAATCCGCCCATTATTCTTAATTAATATTATACAGACTATTTCGCACTTGTAAACAAAAATCGTGAAAGTCTGAACTTTTTTACGTTAATATGATAAAGTTTTCCGGGAGAATATGGGGCAGGTGAACTTTTTGAGTCGCACCTGCCCCTATTTTTAAATAACAGTATTCGATTGTTGCTTACTGGAATTAAGCCTTGCCAACGGAACCAAATAATTCCATCTTCTCTGTCACGGTAGCCTTGATAGCCTCCACGCCAGGAGCAAGGACTTTACGTGGGTCAAATCCCTTGCCTTCGAGGTCTTTGCCTTCTTCGATATATTTCCTT
The DNA here is from genome assembly GCA_947565885.1 of uncultured Lachnospiraceae bacterium. Classification (GTDB taxonomy): domain Bacteria; phylum Bacillota; class Clostridia; order Lachnospirales; family Lachnospiraceae; genus Petralouisia. The sequence goes on along the minus strand of CANOHX010000036.1, from coordinate 9,651 downwards.
ACAGCTGCTGTAAAGGAAATCTGGCACTCTGTATTTACATTAATCTTAGCTACGCCAAGAGAAATTGCCTTCTTAATCATATCCTCTGGGATTCCGGTACCTCCATGAAGCACTAACGGCATCTCACCGGTCTTCTGCTGAACAGCATCCAAGGTCTCAAAACTCAGGCCTGCCCAGTTCTCTGGATATTTGCCGTGGATATTGCCGATACCAGCAGCCAGCATATCTACGCCCAAATCTGCAATAGCCTTGCACTCATCGGGATCTGCACATTCACCTGCGCCGATAACTCCGTCTTCCTCTCCGCCGATTGCGCCAACCTCTGCCTCGATGGACATTCCCTTGTCATGTGCAATCTTGACAAGCTCAGTGGTCTTTGTTACGTTCTCATCAATTGGATAGTGAGAACCATCGAACATGATGGATGAAAATCCTGCTTCCACGCATTTCAGACATGCTTCATAGCTGCCGTGGTCAAGATGAAGCGCAACGGGAACTGTGATGTTCAGTTCTTTGAGCATTCCATTTACCATGCCTACAACGGTGGTGTAACCACACATATATTTTCCAGCGCCCTCAGAAACACCTAAGATTACCGGAGAATTCAGCTCCTGTGCTGTCTGTAAAATGATTTTGGTCCACTCTAAGTTGTTGATGTTGAACTGACCAACAGCATAATGCCCTTGTTTTGCTTTCTGTAACATTTCTTTTGCAGATACTAACATTTCTTTTCCTCCATTTCTGTCTTCTGCCCTTTGGCAGGAAACAATGTCTTTATTTTTCGTATGGCATCTCCCATTCAGCCCCCTGGGAAACGCCATGCCAGGTGAAGTCCTTATGGGGCTTCACTTCATACTGTATAGTTTACCTTATTTTTCCCAAAAAGAAAAGGGCTTTCAGAAATTAAATTTTATTATTTTCTAAGCAAGCGTTCTCTCAAAGACAACAGAGATATCCCACTTTATTTCTTTGATTTGATAAAAGACTGAATCCGATACTCTGCCTCTTTATAAACAACTTCATCATCTCTCACCGAAATAATAATAATTTTCATAACATTGCCCTCACGGACTAACTCATATACCACACGGTATCCCAGATTCTTAAGCTTTATTTTATAAAACCCACTTAAGCTAGATAAGGCATGGTTGCCCAACGGCTTTCCAAGCCCTTCTGGCGGAGGCAATGGACGTTCTGCAGTCTTATCAATGGCTTTCAAAACCAATTTCCGCACATACGGATCTAACTTCCGTAAATCTTTCTGTGCTTCCTTAATATATTCTACTGTCCATTTCATGTACCATACCTCTATTCCAATTCCACGTCCAAAGCATCCAGCTCACCTTGGGTAATGCCAAATTCCTCCATCATCTGCTCCTGCGTCCGGCTCTCAGAAACATCATAATGCTCTAAACGCGCTTCCGCCTCTTCTCGGAGAATGAAATCAGAAAGCATTTCCATTAGAGACTCATACTGTGCCGGTGAAATCAGAACACAGGCAGGCTTATTGTTTTTTACCACAATCTTTGTTCCCGTCATCTCCACTTCATCAAAAATCTTATTTGCTTCCCCTTTATTAAAACGAGAAATTGGAATCATCGTTTTCAACATACCTGTAACAGACATTTGCTGCATCTTAATTCCTCCAATCCATCCAAAATATGCTTTAATTCTCCCCATTTCTGTATCTATCATACACCCAAGCAAATATTATATCAATAAATTTATCGATTAATTACTTGTAAATTCATTGATATCTTTTATTAAGCCCGATTCACCCGCAAACGCAGACTTTCCTTTCACCTCGCATCCGCCCCACTCTACTGCCGTAAACCCTTTCCGCTCGCAATGGGATAATTCCTGCGCCGGAATCTGTACTGGCTTTTCTAATGGCTTCCACGCCATGAATACGCGCAGCAATGTGTCCGGCTCCGGGCTGATGCGCAGTTTCGCATGATTGGTATAGCTTTCCTGCTGGAACGAAATCAGGTTATAGGGATTCTTCTCCATCCTCGGAAGCCAATATACAATAAACTCATTGGCCTCTTTGCGGGTAAGCCCCAATTCCTCAAGGGATTTCTCTAAAAAAGCTGCCGTATCCTTTCCTGCTATGCAGAATCCTTGCGAAAAATCATATTCCGGCAATTTCTCCCCTTCCCAATAGAGATAATTATAGGAAATCCCCTTTTCGTCTACAAGCTGCCCATCCGGAAATGCTGTGACTTTCCAGCCGTTTTTATATTCAGGATAGGTGCAGGTAAGGTTTCCATCGTACGACAGTTCCACCGAGACAGTTTCCTCATGTTCAGGATATAGATAGATTACCGGCTTTTCATCGTTAGGCTCCTGGCTGCAGGCTGTAAGGCTAATTGCCATAATAAATACCAAAACAAAACATACAAATTTTTTCATGCCTCTGTTCCCTCCTCCGTAAAATCTTTCATTGATTGCAACTCTCACCTATTATGAGTGCATTTTGCCATATTTTGTTGCATTTTTTATGATTTCATTCCTTGCCTCTCTCGTTGCAAAAATCATCCATTTACCATTCATATATATTTCAACCGTGCCTTCCGTTGCACCAAATTGATATTCATAGCCTGTGCCAAAGTTGGATTGATTGTTTTCTGTTGGTTCTTCACTTCCATCGACTTCAGAAATGATTTCTCCATCCATTACACCACATCTGCTTTCTGCTTTACTTTCTTGCCCTGTATCTAAATATAATTTGCCATCTATCATAACCATTGGGATCAGATCCCACGTTTCTTCTTGGGATGAAACGCCTTTTTCACTGGCTTTTGTGACATTATCACTTTCAGCATTCGTCTTAATCTGCTGTTTTCCACATGCACAAAGCATAACTGAAACAAGGCTGCATAAACAAATCATACTGCATAGTCTTTTTTTCATTATTCTTCTATCCTCCTCTATATAACCATATCTCAATTAACTGCATGTTTCAAGGGATGGATATAACTTCAGGACAAAATTCCATCCCTACGGAAAACAGAAACAGCTTAGGCTGAATTATAACACCAGTTTATACTTAGGCATACCTTTCAAAATCTCATTCGGTCTCTGGTCATCGTACCATGCATAGTCTGTTACCCTGTTTTCTTCATCTATATTAAGAATAACGTGCAGCCCTGTAACATTATCCGTATAATCCCCCACCAAATCCCTTAAAAAATCATGATAATCTTTATTTTCATGTTTCAGCCAATGGCATACTCCCCCTTCCAGCAACGTGGCATTCGCTTGATTTCCCTCATATGCATATTGCTCTAATCTGACATTGTCAACCTTTCCCTCAAACACACTGCCATACACATAACGTTCTATCTTTCCCGCCTCGTTATATTTTACTTCCATGATTTCCTCCAGTCCCAATAGATTATAACTCAACCCTACCTGTATGGAGGGAGCCTCCCAAAAAATATGCTCCCTGCCTTCTATTGTTCCCTCTAAACGGTCACATGCAACTAAACTCCCCTTTTCATCATAACCATACACAAAACCAGGGTTTGTGCGTTTTTTTACAAACCTTCCACGAGATATATTTCCGATGAGGAGTTTCTCTAAATGGCATTCTGTCAGGATGCCCCTAGGCAGTTCCATGCCGCCTTTGCTATACCTTTCACGCACAATCTTCCCCTCTGTCTCTTCTTTAAAATACGCCGCTTTATCTTTATATTTCTCATAATAACCTTGCAGCGACTCCATCCCCTCATTCCTAAGCCGCCTGAGTCTCTGGTAGGAATCACTTTTTTTATATAACGCAACCTCATCTTTTGAAATCATTTCCATTTTCGTATTACTCCTCAGATTTACGCCCCATTCAGCTCTTCATACAGTTTACGGAAATCATCGCAATTTTACAAAGAAAATTTAATCAAAAGTTTCCCGCAGCATCTTCTCTTTCAGTTCCCTCCATGCCTTAAATCCGTTCTCGGAATCACAGAAAAACTCATTGCCTTTCACCTCGCGGTACGGCACATAAGTATGGTCATTCTTAGGGTCATATTTTACTGCTTTCTCTTCTTTGTCCTCATAGCAGAATACAGGGCTTATTACAGTATCCCAAAACATTTCATACATCGGCACGCCCTCTTTGCTGTCCAGCTCCCTGCCGCTTAAAAATATCAGGTATTCCTCCCCCTCGCCCATGACATCTACAAACCCGCACTCAACAGATGCCGGCTCCATGGACAGGCTCACGCTCCATTCCTGTGAAAACACATATACTTCTGAGCCTTCCTGAATTCCGCTGCCTTTAAACACCTTTTCCACCTGGATTTTCTGCCTGGTGTTATGAAAAAGCTGCTCAACTTGCCCCAGCACTTTTGCCTTGATTACAAGCGGCGCATCCAATAGCATTTTCGGCATCTCCTCACAGCAGGATACCGCCATCTCTTCCGGCAGCACTGCCGTCTGCAGACCGTCCATGTAATTAGCCTGTGCCGTAACATCTGTGTATGTCGTCCTCTTTACCATTCCAAATATAGCGGAAAAACAGAAAACAGCCGCAACGATAATTGCCATAATGCGTATCCTCATAATTCCTCTCCTCCCTGCTCCACAATCCGTCCGCCGTCAATTCTGTATAATTCATCGACAAGCGCGCGGATATCTTCTTTGTTATGGCTTGCCAGCAAAATCATTGCCCCGCGCTCTTTTTCCTCGAGAATCAGGCTGCGGATTTCCTCTACCCCATATTCATCCAAGGAATTGGTCGGCTCGTCCAGCATAATCACATCCGGGCGCTCCATAATTGCCTGCGCAATCGCCAAACGCTGCTTCATGCCCAGGGAATATTTGCCATACGTCCGCTTGTCATTTTCATCCAGCCCCACACGCCGAAGCGCAAGCTTTATCTCTTCCTTGCCAATTATATTTTTCATGCTCGCGAGGTACTTCAAATTGTCATATCCCGTCATGTTCGGGTACAGGCCCGCATTCTCCAGGACAATCCCCAGGCTTGGCAGGACGGAAAAATCATGGTGCAGAATCTTCCCATCAAGGGAAACTGTTCCTTCATCTACTTTCATCAGCCCTGAGAGCGCGCGCAGCAGCATTGTCTTCCCTGCGCCGTTCCTTCCCACAAATCCATAGACCGTCCCGCTTTCCAGCCTCAAATTGATATTTTTTAAAATTTCTTTTCCTTTCAGCGTCTTTCCTGCCTTATCCGCTATCAGCTGCATACTATCCCACTCCTATCTCTGAATCAGAAATCAGCAAATCATGATTTTTGACGATTGCCGCCCCGATTATCAATATCACAATATTTATAACTGCTAAAACCAGTAAAGATTCTTCCAAATAAAAATTCTCAAACGCAGACGTCTGTATGCTGTCCACTTTTGGTACAAAACTTTTCTGCCAGCCCAATACCAGCCGGGCAATGGGATTAAATCTCATTGCCATTTCTCCCGCTCCCAACAGGACAATCCCAATGCTCTGCATTGCCATCACAACCGTAAAAGACAGGCTGCTGCCAAATTTGAGGGCAAGGAGATTAATTAAAACAACCATCGAATAGCTCCACAGGGAATACAACGTCAAATGACATGCCAGCAGGTACATGCCGGGCATATCCATCTGTACCTGGCATCGGCATACTGCTGCAATGATTACCATTGCCATCATAATCCCCTGGAAAATAAATATATCCCTCCCCACAGACAGCATTTCTTTCCAATACCATTTCCCGCGGTCCGCGCAGCGTGAAAACACATACACGCTCGCCGTGCAGAAATGCCGGTATAGGGCAATCCCCAGAAACGCTTCCATAATCACGTCAGGCAGCAGCCGCATCGCAAGCTCCACCAGTTCCAGTGCATTTTCATAATTTAACACGAACTCTCCCCGTGAGCCGCTTAGCTGCAAAACCAGTTCAGACAGGAAAATTTTCCCCTCATATGGGTTCACATAGGAGACGCTCAGAAAAATGCCCGCAACGAAAGCCCAAAGATAAAGAGAACCATTCTGATATTTTCTCATAGGCAGTCCTTTCTGCTGCTTACATAGGAACCTGCCGCCACAAATACCAATAAAGCCGCCGCGGCAATGGCAAAAAATATCCCACTCTTGGCCTCCTCGTCAAACAGCAGCAGATAATCATACCACTGAACGCTGAACGGCAAATTATCCGCTGGAAGCATAAGCGGCAGATTTAATAAAATTAATGGAGGCAGGAATAAGAATATATTGTACTTTACCCTAATCAAGGATGAGATTACCACCGTAGCTGCCCCTAACAGACCCGACGCCAGCCCAAACAACAGGATGCCAACGAGCGCATATATGTATGGATTTGCCTCATACAGGCCGCCCATAAAATAATTTCCTACCCCTTCCAGATATTGCTCATCATATGCAGACCAATTTGATAAGTCTCCGGCAGCATCCAAGGGAAATGACACGCAGTTCAGCAGGAACTCCATGAGAAACGGCACGGTAAAGACAATGGCTGTTGCCACAAATGATGCCAAGACTTTACTTAATTTATATATCCGATTCCCCAGCCTTGCACTCAGATATACATGTTCCCCAAGCTGATATTCCTTTGATAAGCCAAAACCAGCCGGAAGCACAATAAGGAATGGATAGAGCTGTATGAACAACGCTGTCATGTCCGCATCATTTGCTACTCGGTTGTAACTTACCAACATTAATTTCATCGGATGATACATTTCGGCAACGTCCATCCCCTGAAACTCCAGGACGTTGCTGATAAACGTATAGATTACCATTGCGAATAATATAAGAAATGCGAACATTGCCTCTTTCTTTTTCAGAATATTTGTCACTTGTGTTAATACGAGTTTTAAAAACATGTTTCTCAATCACCTGCTATCTATTATCGTGTATTATAAGCCTAATTTCACTGTTATTGGTGGAGCCGTTAAGCTCCACCAAGTTAATTTCTATCGCGCATTATAATTTACAATCGCATATGCTTCTCTCTTTGTATTCCCTCTAAATTGGAACTTCACTATTCTCGCGCCGTAATAACCTTCTTTCAACTTTAATTTCTTTTCTGCCCCTCCTTCGATGAGTTCATAATCACTCGTTATAACATGACCTTTCGTATCTTTGACCCTTACATGTATTCTTTTAAAAGTGTCTTTTCCTCGTATTGGATATACCGCTTCACAACTGGCCGCTACATAAGAATAACTCCCTGAACGGTTTATATCCCCCGCATACATCCATACTTTATTTTGGGGTAATCTGATTTTCTGATGCGTCTGCGCAAACGCCGGCGTAACACTCGTTGCCATCATAACAACTGCCATTAAACCTACTAAAATTTTTCGTCTCATAATTAAATTCCTCCTCTGCTTTTCACTCATACTTTCGTTACTTATTTTTGTTCTTAATTCTTCCCACTGGTCGATGATGATATGGATTCGCCAGATTTGTCATTCTTCCCATACACCTTGCCGGAAAAAGACAGCTTATAGCTGTGCCCTTTTTTCACTGTCGCAGTCTTTGTTCCACTATAATAAGAACTTGATTCCGATACCGCCCAGCTAGCCACCTGTCTGCCCGCCGTGTTGTCATACAGCTTCAATAAGCCAGAAATCTTGGTCGTGCCACGTTTTCCTCTTATAAGAGCCTGACATTTTGCTGTTCTACCGCTAAAATCTAAACACATCTGGCATCTATTGCTCTGTACATACATCGGAGAAACATTCTCCGTCTGCATTTCCACTTCTTCCACATGTCCCACACTGTCTTCTGCATATGCAAAATCTGGCTGTACGCAAAACATCATTACTCCTGTTAACAGCAAGCCTACGACTTTTCTCTGCAAATTCTTCCTTATCATTAGACTCCCCTCCTTCCCAGTTTACTCAAAGCTTATCTAAGGAAACACCGATTAAGTTAGTTCTTTTCTAAGCTTCTACTTACTAAACGTATGAAAAACCAAAAACACTACAAGATTTTACAAAAAATTTTAATTTCTTTCGCATAATTCTCACTCTACAAGATAAATCGCTTTTTGGATTTTCAGCAATTCCTCCTGTGTGAAGTTTCCCATAATATCAAGTTTTAATTTGCCATCCTCACTAAGCCAAACCATATAACTTTCATCCTCAGGATTCCTTGCCCGCAGGTAATAGATGATTTCTCCCCTGCTGCCTGTAACTGTCAGAAAGTCTTTATTTTCATTGTCTACTTCTAATCCGTTATCAATCGCACCATAACTAAAATCTAAATATTGGCCTTCATCATTATAGTACAGAATATATCCGCCGGGTGATGAGTAATCATCCAGCTCCAACCTATACCCTTCCGGCACATAACCTAATTCATATCTGGGCACTTCTATATTTCCGGCATCCTCCACAAACTGAAACGAGGTATGGTCATGATACCACAGAATCAGCCATTGTCCCGCCTTTGATATTGTCTGGGGATTGGTCACGCCCAAAAGTACCAGGATAACTGCTGCCGCCGCTGCCACAAACCGCCTTACTTTCTTCCTGCGCGCTTTCTTCTCCTGCCCCTCAATCATCTGCTCCATCTTCTCGTAGAATGATTCCGAAAGCTGATAGCGCTCCCGCAGCTCATTATTATCCGGGATGAGGGACAGTTCGTATTCATGCACCAGGGAGACCATGTCTTTCATTGCCTGGTTTTCCTGCCGTTGTTCATCCATTCGCTTCATCCCATACCTCCTTGAACTTCTTCTTGCCCCGGAACAGGCGCGTCTCTACCGTCTTTACCGGCACGCCCTGTATCCTGGCAATTTCTTTGTTGCTCAGTTGATAATAATATTTCAGCGTCAGCGTTTCCCGCAGGATTTCTGATATCCCGCTCATTGCCTTGTGGACAAACGCCGCCCTCTCCTGCCGTTCCGCCATATGAGGAGCGTCATGTTCCGGCGCTTCATCGTATAAGATGATATCCTCCAATTCCGCTTCGCTATAATGATTGGCGCGGCGAATACTGTCCAGAACTTTGTTCTTCACTATAGAAACGCACAGACCTGTCATTTCACTACACGATAAATGTGAATACTTTGTGAATTTTTCCGCCAGGGAAAGAAAGGAATCCTGCACCGCATTTTCTGCGTCCGCCTGATTCTGCCCCATAGATAAGGCAACATGGTACATTTTCAGATAGTTATTCTCATAGATTTCCCGAAACTTCTTCCTGTCCTTTTCCGTCTCCAATAACATGAAATATATCATTTTTCTCTCCTGTTCAAGTGTTTACCCTCTTTGAACTGCCAGTCTCACGACATCATGGAATATCTTCCAGACACGCCAGTCAATGTGCTGTTTACTGCAAAAAAAGTGCAAAGCCTTGTCATTCAATAAAGCCTTACACCTCTGGTATTTAGGTTTATTTAATTGTTACTCTTTGATTTTGTCAATATCGGTAAGATTGACACCTGCTATGTTGAGTATTGCTTTTAGGGATAAATAGTCATCCTTTAAACTCTCATATGTCCTTGTTGCATTTTCTTCTTTTGCTATCAACATATGCCTCTGTACTTTCTGAAATTGTTCTATTGTATCCTTAGCTACTTCAAGAATATTGGGCATACAATCACCTACTTTCTAATTTCGCCGGATTCTAAAAAATATAAAGGAGGAACATATAAATGCAAACTCAAAATGAAAACAACAAAAT
>CANOHX010000035.1 GCA_947565885.1 uncultured Lachnospiraceae bacterium | reverse complement strand
GGCGGCTTCGCCCGGATCGACAATCAGGCAACGCCCGTCATCCTCGCTTAACACTTATTGTCGGCGCTGCTGCCACTTTTGGCATTATCTGCTCTGCCATCATCCTCGTCCAAGGCGTAAAGGCAGGTCCTTTGAAAGTTCCCTCTGCACAAAAAGAGGAACGATACCCCAACGCATGGGAACTGGAAAAAACAAAGCTGGAGGAATTTTCTGATATCTCCTTCTCGCTGAGCTACTGCAATCTGTCTATACTTCCCGCAGACGGCTATTATCTGGAATACCATATAGACGGAACCTGTGAAAAGCCGCAGTACAATGTCTCCGATGGCAGTTTCCACTTTCAGGAGGGGCATACCCAGACAAAGTACCGCTCCGGTTTCCACCTGTTCTTCCATCCAGGCAGCAGTTCTTCCTACAACCGGGGACCATATTATGTAAAGCTTTATGTTCCCCAAACACAGTACTTTAACCTGCTGTCCATAACCGATGACAGCGGAAACATTGAAATTGACAGCATCCAAGCGAAAAATGCCGACATCCGGGCTGACTATGGCAATTTAAACTTAAGCAGCTTCTCTGGGGAAGAACTTGCCATCAGCACAGATTCTGGAAACATCGAACTGGGCGCCATTACCTGTGATAACTTAGACCTCTCCAATGAATACGGCAATATAGACGCAGACAGCTTGCTGATTGATAAAAATGCGTCCATTTCCTTAGACAGCGGCAACCTCGAATCGTCCAGCTTTACCGCCAAAAAACTCACACTTTCCAATGAATATGGCAATTGCACCATAGATGAAATCACTGTGGCAGCCAGCAGCATTTCCATGGATTCCGGAAAACTTACGCTTCGTCATGCCTCTCTCGGAGACACCGACATCAACAGTGAATACGGAGACACAGACATTTCCCTCTCCGCTGATATTGCCGATTACAATTATGACCTGCACGCAGAATACGGCATGGTAAAACTGGGTGGTAAAAATCTGAAATCAAACGATGATGGTGAGGTTCATTACCAGAAAGACAATGGCAAGAAAAATGACATCCGCATTTTCTGTGAAAGCGGAAATATAGACATCAGATAAAAGATATATTCCGACAGAAACAAAGGGCTGTTGCAAAAGCAGCCGGCACAATGTATAAGCAATTATTCACTGTTCACAAACAAGATATTGTGTCCGGCTGCTATTTTGCAACAGCCTCGTTTTTTATTTATATAGCGCGCTATGCATCCGCTCCCATATTTCTCCATAGCCTTCGGAAGCCGGCGTTACAGGCCTTGCGATTACATTCTTCTCATCTTCCACAATCCTGCCGCCCTCTGCCAGTACCATAACCCTAGTCCCCAGCACGATTGCCTCCTGAATATTGTGTGTGATGAAGAGAAACGTACATTTCTCTTCTGTAGAAATACGCAGCAGTTCCTCCTGCAGTTCCCTTCGAGTCATCGCATCTAAAGCCGCAAACGGCTCGTCCATCAATATAATCTCCGGTTTCAGCGCCAATGCTTTGGCAATCGCCACCCGCTGCTTCATGCCCCCGGACAGCTGATACGGATAATACTTCTCCTGCCCCGATAATTTTACCTTGGCAAGCACTTCCTCCGTCCTCTGCTTCAGTTCCGCCTTATCGCGGATTCCGTTAACTTTCAGAGGATACTGTATGTTCTTTTCCACGGTCTTCCATGGGAAAAGCTGGTTGAAATCCTGAAAAACCATCACCCGGTCTATACCGGGCTGTTTGCGCTCCATCCCATTGACCAGCACGCTTCCCTCATAACTCTCAAATCCGGCAATACAGCGCAGCAGCGTTGTCTTTCCGCAGCCAGAGGGGCCCAGCATACACAGGAATTCATTACGGGCAACACTCAGATTCACATTTCTCAGGACGTCTTTCTCTCTCTCGGTATCTGCATCGAATACTTTCGACAGATTCCGAACCTCTAAAATACAATTTTCTTTTTCCGTCATCTTGACATTCCCCACTTCTTCACCGTACATTTCTCTATAGGCGAAAGCACTCCATACTGTACGACAAGGCCAATTATAATGATAACTATCAAGGTTGCATACATCTCTGCATTATTCATGTTCGTGCGCATCTGGTTGATAAACAGACCGATTCCAGGACAGGACGCCACGCCAAAAATCATCTCGGCGCTAATCAGCCCCCTCCAAGCCCTTGCCCAGCCAACTTTTAATCCGGATACGATATATGAGGTCGCTGCAGGAAGGTAAACTCCCCACAGCAGCGATGATTTTTTAAGACCTATATTCATCCCTGCCTCAACATAAATCCTGGGGACTGCCATAAAGCCGTCCAATACATTCCTTGCCATCGGCCACAGTACGGCATGGACAACCAGGAATACAATCACGCCCGGCTTTACGCCGAATATAATGATTACAACCGGCAGCAAGGCAACGCCTGGCAGCAAATCGCAGATGGAAATAACCAGATTGAAAATGTCATAAAATATCCTGCTCAGCATTGACAGGCCCGACAGCGCAAACGCCAGGACAATGCCGAGCACCAGCCCTTCTAACAGCAGGGCCATGGAATTCCCTATGTACACCCAGAGGGACACTCCTGCCATCCCCGTCTGGAAATTTCGGATAAAAGCCGCCCCAATCGCCTCTAACGGCGGAAATATCAGTTCAGAATTACTGCCCATGATTCCCGACTTGGCAACTATCTCCCAGATACACAGAACGGCAACTATGAAGATAGTCCTTGCCACAATCGCCTGTATCTGCCTTTTCTTTTCATCCATAGTGATATTCTCCTATTATCAGACCAAACTCCGCTGGCTTATCTTAATTGCCAGCAGGCGTTGTCAAACACGGCTGGTTGGCTTATCAACCGCCAGCAAACGTTATCAAACACAGCCGGCTTATCAGTCGCCAGTAACGTTGTCAAACACCAAGTCCTCATAAGATTCGGGCGTGGAGTCAATAAATTCCGTACGTCCCATGAAAGAAGCCAATTCAAACAAACGGCTTGTCTCCACGGAATATTTGCTCTTCTCTATGTAAGCAAGCTCATCTTCCTCACTGTTTCCGTCAAATTCGCAAGTAATCTTTGCCGCCTCCGCGGGGCTGTCATTGATAAAGTCCACCGCCTCTTTCACCGCATCACACAATGCCTGGTACAGTTGTGGGTTCTCGTCATGTAATTTGACAGACGCCACGCCCACGATAAACGAATCATCCTTACCCCAGACTTCTGTAATATCGTTAATCTCATGCAGATTAGACTCTTCGCGCTCCTGGAAAATATAGGGGCTGGAGGTCAGATGGCAGGATACGTTCCCGCTCTCTAAGGCAGCCATCCCATCGGGATGCGCCATGGCAACAAGGTTGGAATCCAAAGCATGTGGGTCTTTCCCTGCTTTCTCCAAAGCCAGCCCCAGAATGATATGCTGGATGGAACCAATGTTGACCAGGGCAATCTGGTTGCTGCTGCCAATCAGGTCATCGAAAGACTTAATGTTCTCATCGTTCGTCATCAGACCATGCTCCTGTCCCGACAGGTTCGTGAATATCTTGTATCCCACGCCCTTGGTAACGCCGGTAACTGCTGGTCCAACGCCCATAAACCCACCGTCAAGGCTTCCTCCCGATATTCCGGTGTTGATGTCCGCGCCTGAACTCATCTGGTTCCAGTTGACGGTAACCTTGCCCCCGGTTGCCTCCTCATAAGCTTTCTCTATCAGTTTCTGCTCTTTCATTATTCCCAGCGGTGCATAGGCAAGTCCATACTGATAAGCAAGATTCAGCGTGACTTCCTGTCCTGCCGCCTCTTTCCCTCCTGCTTCCTTAGAATCCTGCCCGCCGTTGCCGCAGCCTGCAAGCAGGAGTACAGAACTCATGCACAATGCCACCAATTTGATAATACTTTTTTTCTTCATTATCTTACTCCTTTTATTTGAAAAATTATAGTTACCGCTGCTTATTTCCTGTCCATCAGTTTTACCCTGTGGATTTTGCCATTATAGGTACGCGGGATTTCGTCAATCACTTCAATTTCCTTGGGCATCTTGTTCCCATCAATATATTTCTTGAGGAACTCAAACATTTCTTTCTGCTGGAAGTCATCTTTATCCTGCACAACGACAAACAGCTTCGGAACCTGCCCTGACAGCCTATCCTCCTTGGGAACACAGGCACAGTCGACTATTTTATCGTATTTCCTTGCGCTATCCTCAATCTCGCTGGGAGATATCTTAATTCCCTTACAGTTGATAACGTCATCCTTTCTTCCCAGGGTATAGACATACCCATCTTCGTCAATATATCCTAAGTCATTCGTAAACACATAGCCGCCTTGCATAATCTGTGCTGTCAGCTCTGGCTGATGCCAGTACCCTTTCATGTTCATAGCGCCCGCCGTTGCCAACAGCCCCATATTATCTTCTGAAGAATCTATGGGATTCCGATTGTCATCCGTCACCATAAACGTAGCGTTCCTGGTAGGCCTGCCGATACAGCCCGGCTTTTTCCTGTCTTTGTTAAAATCCAACGCACAGGTCCTGCCCGACTCCGTAGAGCCATAAAAATTATAAAGCCTTGCAGAGGGGAAATACGATATCAGCATCTCCTTTACGTGCTCCTGCAAAGCCTCCGTTCCCACCTGGATATAATCAATCTGCGGGCTGATTTCCGATAATTTCCCTTTTGCCAGCTGCTCTAAAAATAAAATCGCGCTCGGCGACACATCCATCGCAGTGACATGGTACTTGTGAATCAAATCAAAGACCTGATTGACCCACATCACCCCTTCTATCAATACCACGGAACTTCCGTTGAATATATTTGCATAACAGCAGCGCAGCCCATGGGAATGGCTCAGTGGTAAGGGAATCAGTTCCACATTATCCTCTTTCATTTCCGTGCCATAGCTGACATTTTCCGCCAACGCAATATTATTGCGGTTTGTCACCTCAATTCCCTTAGAAGCTCCGGTCGTGCCCGTCGTATATAGCAGCTCCGCGGTATCTTCCGCCTTAGGGAACACAAAGTCTGCCGGCAATGATTCTGCAAAATTTTCTGCACATTCCGACAACAGCTCCTGCGCCGTCATCTTAGTAATTGGCACCTCATATTCTGTACTGCAGAGGAATAATTTTGCCGCGGTATCCTGCAAGATGCTCCGCACCCTTTCCTCAGACGCCCTATGCTCCACCGGCACAAAAATTGCACCCGATAACTCACACGCCAAACCACATATCAGAAACGCGGCATCCTGCGTACACTCAACCATCACACAGTCGCCCTTGCAAACCTCCCTTGCTGCCAGCCCCTGTGACACCTGTCTCACCTGCCGCCAGATATCTGCATAAGTATGCGCTCCGGCAAGGTCTGCCACGCAGAGCTTATCCGGCATGCGCCCGGCATGCCTGGCAACTATCTCTACGATTGACTCAGCCATATTCTTCCTCCTTTAAATATTCTTGACAAAACCGGCAACTTTATTGCCTTGCGAATCATATACCCTTATCTTCAGTTTTGTTTTTCCTTTTTTGGGCATTTTTATTTTCAGATTTGAAGACTTCTCCTGAATTGAGACATAATTCTTATTCTCGTCCTCGTATAAGACCTCATATTGATAATCATCTTCCTTAGTGGCAATCGGCGTAATCTCACAGTATTCCTTGCTCTCGTCACGCTTGATTACAATGCCGATAAACCTCTTTGGCAGATGCTCCTGCTTCTGCGCGTAAGACTCAAAGAACAAATCCTCCTCTTCTATCTTCCCCGCAAAAAAGTCAGCAAAACCTTGGGACAGCTTCTTAGCGCCTGTCCCATTCAGATGCGTCCGGTCACGGAAATCGCTGTCCTCAATGTTAAGGACCGAAGGATTCGCTAAATTGAAATCATAATAGGGGACGCCAAATTCCTCGCAGACCTCTTTCGCCTGTATATAATAGTCGTCATAACTGCCCCCGGATGCCAGCGTGTACTCCGACAGGGGGGTGGCAAAACATATCAGTTCAATATCATTCTCCCGGCAATACTGCGACATCTCTCTCAGGCAGTCCCGGAAATCTTCACTGATAGGTCCCTGGTAAGCCCCTTTCACCGAATTCGCTGCATTCTGAAGCTCACCTTCAAAATCAATGAAGCCCTTGCCTTTATATTCACCTGATTTCAGTTCGACGCCTTCGTAATTCTTATAGAAATCCTTGCTCTTCTTGGAAACAGTCTCTTTCATCCCACTGAGCGAATAGATGGACTTCCAATTACGGCGTGCGCGGCAGAACGCGTTGACATAGTCCTCCGGCTTAACTGCTTTCACCATATAAGTGAACTTATCCAGCGACGGCTTCAGGAAATCCGACACTGCGCAGATTTCCACCAGCAAGCCGTCTCCGATATCCTTGGTTGTGCTATACATCGACATTTCAAAATAGCAGGTGTCAATATCAGCGACCTTGTTGGCCTCCCTAAGCAGCATAAAAGACGTATCATACCTCTGCGCAGAGGTACTGCAGCTGAACGTATTCTGATTCCAATCTTTATCCAAGATTGCAGGGTCGATACCGCTGTAGACATGCGACGAACCCACAATCAGGCTGTCGATATCTTCCTGCTCATACAGTTCATGCATAATCAGCCTTGCAAAGGACTTGGTATCATCTGACAGAACGTAATCCAGCCCCCATAAGCTGAGCACAACCAGAGCCACCGTAAATACGCCAGCGCCTAATATTTTTAAAATTTTCATTCTCTTAACGCAGCCTTTCCACCAATGCGGCAATCGCATCTAATGAATTGAAATTCTCTGAAACAATCTCCTCATAAGGAATCTGTACGCCATATTCCATGGAAATTGTGCCAATCATCCCTACCAATGTGAGGGAGTCTAAAATCCCATCGTCTACCAGGTTTTCTGCATGAAAATCCACATCAGGATATTCCTCTTCCAATAACTTCAATAATTCTTCTCTCATGTTAAATCTCCTTTATATATTATATTTTTCTAAAAATCTTGGTACGCAAATCCTTCCAGAGAAAAATCCACGCCATAAATACCAAAAACTACAATTGCAACAATGACCGCCGCATAGATGACGCTCCTGACAAACCAGTTCCTGTCGAAAACCCACTGGCTGATGCTCTTCTTCTTATATTCCTCTATGCAGTCAACAACGACGATTACGGCAATGCCCATAAACATGAACCCTAACTCCTGAATGCAGATACCGTACTGCTCGTACGCTTTGCCACTTAAGATTGCGCTTGCATTAAAATTTGTAAACATATTCTTTACAATACTGCCAGTATATCTCAAGCTGCCCGGTACTGTCAACAGCCTTCCCACACAAAACAGCAAATAAGTCCTGATTATCTGGAACAGATGGAAACATTTACTGTCCGCAGGGATATGCAGCTTCTGCTGAAGTTTCGCCAGCGCCGGGGCAAATGTCACGGAAAGGATGAATATCAGGGAAAAATATAGCCCCCAGGCTAAATACGTTGCCCCAGTCCCATGCCACAGCCCGGTGGTTGTCCATATCAGCAGCAGCGGCACGGCATCCTTAAAGAATTTGCCTACGTTCTTGCCAAATTTCTTCTTTACCTTAGCACATGTTGAGATAAACCGCAAGGAAGTTGCCATCGGCATAAAGATATAATCCTTCCACCAGCTGCTCAGAGACATATGCCATCTCCTCCACCATTCCGGTATGCTCTTAGAGAGGAACGGATGGTTAAAGTTCTGGTTAATATCTATACCGAAAATCAAGGAAACGCCCTTGGCGATATCCATATAGCCGGAAAAATCTGCATAAATCCAGGCGGCGCTCAGCAAAATGGCAAAAAGCTGCATGCTGCCCGCCGTGCCTTTGGGTTCTGCCATAACGCCATTGACAAAAATGGACAGCCTGTCCGCAACGAACAGTTTCTTAAAATAGCCATAGAGCATCCACACAAGCGCCTGTCTTATGCGCTCCCCATCGAACCGTATCCTTGCCTCATCAAAGAACTGGTTCCCCAACAGGCCATAACGCTCAATCGGTCCCTGGACAATATGCGGGAAATATACGATATACAGCAGGAACTTTGCATAATTCCTCTGGCTGCGGTAACGCTTCCAATACACATCCAATATGTAACCCAAACCGGAAAACGTATAATACGACAGTCCCAGCGGCAGGGCTATATCCCACCAAGTGACTTCCCCAGCTCCGCCTAAATATGCATAGATATTGCCTATCAGTTCCCCAAGCAGGTTAAAATATTTGTTCACTGCCAGATTGCCTACAATCAGCACAATCGCTATGATTAAGATTTTCTTGCTCTTCTTAGCCAACTGCGCCCATTCTTCCTTATCCTGCTTACGGTCCAGCTGCGACTGCCTGTCATTGATTTTGTCAATCATATTTGCCACGCAGAAAAATACCACGCTCATGGCTACAGCATATAGCAGATATTTCCAGCCGCCAAATGCAAAAAACACCAAACTTCCCGCCAACAGCACTATCCACCTGCCAGAGGGCCTGACAATATAATATAACACTGCCAGTATGATTGCAAACAGAATAAAATCCATGGTACAAAAATTCATTTTCTCTTCCTCGCTTACACTTTTATTTGATATAATTATCTTCTCTTATAGATTATGCCAAAAAATTCTTTTTTCTTTCATTTAATTTCTTTTTTCAGCAGACAAATCAAAATCCTTATCTATGATATAAAGCGATTGTGATAGAAATATGAACATAACTGTTCATATTCCCATAGAAATAAAATTCAGGACGTTCAGACTCATTTACACAGGAAAGAACCGCTGCAATAAACAAACAGCTCCTGTTTCATGCAGCGGTCCTTTGAATATGCGGTTCTTAATTCGGAAGCGATAGGAAATCCCCATCCACTCACTCTCTTACATTAAATTCCTCACGAAATCAGCTTACACCTTTAAATCCACTCTCTGGTAAAGATTCCTCTTTTCTGCGGCCTGATACGCCTCAAGGCTTCGCGCCTCCTGCTTTGCGGCTAATTTCTGTTCCTCCGTCTCCTGCTTCTGTTCCTCGATGCGCTGGGCTTGGGCAAGTTCTTCCTGCGCCTCTTGGGCCTCCTGCATCTCCTTGGTCTCTTCGGCAAGGTCCTCAAGTTCCTTGGAATTCTCTTTTACAGCTTCGGCTTCCTCGGCAAGGTCTGAGACGTCTTCCATCATCTCCTCCATCATGCCCTTGTCTTCCTCTGTGCCCAGAGCCTCCTCTGCCATATCCTCGCGTCTCTCTTCCGCAGTCTTCGGCTCCATATCCTCTGCTGCCTCGGCAATCTTCTCGCCAAGTTCCTTTGCCTCGTCCAGTACATGCCACATCTGCTCATTGTTAAACGATTTCTTTGCCGCAGCAATCTCATCCTCATAACTGTGCAATGCTTTGAGCTTCTCGGCAATCTCTTCCACTGTCTCGCATTCCTGCCCCTTAAGGTTTTCTTTCTGCTTCTCCCAGAACGCAACCTCGCTCTGCGCCTTCTGCTGCCTCTCAGCCTTGTCCTGCGCGCTCTTCGTGGCATTATTCTGTAGTACGGGCAGGTTCCCAACGAAGACGGAACCGCCTTTTTTGTAAGAATCTGTCCCTATATTCGTCAATGAAATATTCATACCGTTCTCCTTTGCCATACTCTCTCACAAGCTACATTTCTTGTATATGTTTCGTCATGAATATGGGAAATCTTTACCATTTCCGCTTCATCTTATGCTATTTCTGCAAGTCCGTGCGCATCCAAACGGAGCCTGCAGGGAAACCTTGATTCAATCCGTGTTTCCCTAACAGGAATAATGCACATGGAGCAAATCGTGCTCACGGTTCTTGAGCAGATCCTTGTATAATGTATCTACCACTGGGTTGTCTTCACTGCGCTTAATCTGCAACGCCTTATCATTCTTATAAAGTCCTTCGGCACGCATCCGTTTCTCTGTGGAACGCGCAAACGGCTGTCCGGCCCCGGCAACACAGCCGCCCGCACATGCCATGACTTCCACAAAATCAAAATGCTCCTCGCCGCTTTCAATCTTGCGGATAAGCCTGTCTGCATTGCCAAGCCCGCTGACCACGCCGATTCTCACCGTGCGCCCTTCTAAGTCGACTGTGAATTCTTTAACGCCTTCCATACCGCGGACGCCACTGAATTCAATCTCTTTGAGCGCCTTATGGCTCTTGTCCTCCACTACCCTGCGGACTGCTGCCTCCGTTACTCCTCCGGTAGCCCCAAAGATAACGCCGGCGCCAGAGAAAATAGAAAACGGCATATCGTATGCTTCCGGCTCTAGCCGGTCAAAACGGATGCCGATTTCTTTCAGCATGCCAATCACTTCCTCGGAAGTCAGCACATAGTCCACATAGGGAATGCCGTCTTTCTTAAACTCCTCCCTGGAAGCCTCATATTTCTTCGCCGTGCAGGGCATAATTGCCACGGAAACAGTCTCTTTATGCTCTTTTTTATCCTGCTTACGGTAATACTCCTTGATTACCGCCCCAAACATCTGCATGGGGGACTTGGAGGTAGATACATAAGGCATGAGGTGGGGATATTTTGTCTCTACAAAACGGATCCAGCCCGGGCAGCAGGAAGTAAACAACGGATATTTACGCCCTTCTTCCTCTAAGCTCTCCACCAATTCCTGGGCTTCTTCCATAATTGTCAAATCAGCACCCACCGAGGTATCGAAGATGGCATCCACGCCCAGCATACGCAGCGAAGCAATCAATTTGCCGATGGTATTTTCCCCAGGCTCATATCCATATGCCTCACCGATAGCCACACGCACTGCCGGGGCAATCTGCACGACCACACGCTTATCAGAACTGTGGATTGCCTGCCACACATCATGGGTATCGTTCTTTATCGTAATCGCGCCCGTCGGGCATACTGCCGCGCACTGCCCGCAGCTGACACAGTTCGTATCTGCAATGTCCCTGCCAAATGCCGTGGAAATCTCCATATCGGAACCGCGGTGCGCAAAATCAATCGCCCCCACATGCTGAATCTCGCTACAGACCCTCACGCAGTCCCCGCAGAGAATGCATTTGTTGGGATTGCGCACAATAGCCTTGGAGGAAGTGTCTATGGGGCGGATAGGGTTGGTGTTCTCAAAACGCACGCTTGGGATGGAGAACCTGTTTGCCAATTCCTGCAGCTTGCATTTTCCATTCTTCTCACACGTCGTACAGTCCCTGCAATGCGCTGCCAGAAGAAGTTCCAGGATCCGCTTCCTGTGGTAATACAGCTGCGGCGTATTCGTGCGGATTTCCATGCCATCTTTCGGCGGCGTGGAACAGGAGGCCACGATGCCGCCCCGGTTATCTTCCACTACGCACATACGGCAGGCCCCATAAATAGACAAATCTGAATAATAACAAAATGTCGGCAAGATAATTCCAGCTTTGCGGATAACCGCAAGGATATTTTTCTCATCGGTGAACGGCACACGCTCTCCGTCAATAATCATAAATTTTTCCATGTCCGCTCCCTCCTACACTTCTATCACCGCGTGGAAATTGCAGCCTTCCTTGCAGGCTCCACACTTAATGCATTTCTTCGTGTCAATGGTAAATGGTTTCTTCACTTCGCCGGAAATTGCGCCTACCGGACAAAGCCTTGCACATTTGCTGCAGCCCTTACACAGTTCGGGATCAATCTGAAGGGTTACCAGCGCCTTACACTGCCCTGCCGGACATTTCTTGTCGACTACATGGGCGACATATTCATCCCGAAAATATTTCATCGTGCTGACCACTGGCGAAGCTGCCGTCTTACCCAGCCCGCACAGCGCTGTCGCCGATATGGTTGACGCCAGCTCTTCCAGCAGCGTAATATGCTGCAGCGTCCCGCGCCCCTCGCAGATATCGTTCAGAAGCTCCAGCATCCGCTTAGTGCCCTCGCGGCAGGGAATGCACTTCCCGCAGGATTCATTCTGGGTAAAATTCATAAAGAACCTTGCCACTTCCACCATGCAGCTCTTGTCATTCATGACAACAAGACCGCCGCTGCCAATCATTGCCCCCACTTTCTTGAGGGAATCAAAGTCCAGATGCAGGTCCAAATGGTCTTCTGTGGCGCTGATACAGAGACAGCCGCCGGACGGTCCGCCAATCTGCACCGCCTTGAACTCACCGCCCTTGACGCCGCCGCCGATATCAAAAATAACCTTACGCAGCGGCGTGCCCATCGGTACCTCAATCAATCCTGTATTCATGACGTTTCCAGTGAGGGCGAACGCCTTGGTCCCATGGTTGTTATCCGGACCGATTGTCTTATACCACTTGGCCCCCTTGATGATTATGGGCGGAACGTTACAGTAGGTCTCCACATTATTTAGCACAGTAGGTTTTTCAAACAGGCCTTTCTCAACCGTACGGGGCGGCTTTACCCTGGGCATTCCGCGGTTGCCTTCAATAGAGGCCGTCAGCGCAGAACCTTCCCCACAGACAAATGCACCCGCTCCCTGGCTGATTATCAGTTCAAAATCAAAACCAGAATCCAGAATATTCTTGCCTAACAAACCTTTCTCTTCCGCCTTATTGATTGCCGTCTGCAAACGTTCCACGGCCAGGGGATACTCCGCACGCACATAAATATAGCCGTAATGCGCTCCCGTAGCGATTCCGGCAATCAGCATGCCCTCAATCACACGGTGGGGATCGCCCTCCATCATGCTGCGGTCCATAAATGCTCCGGGGTCGCCCTCATCGCCATTACATACCACATACTTCACTTCTTCATCCTGCGCCAATACCTGCGCCCATTTGCGCCCGGTGGGGAACCCGCCTCCGCCGCGTCCGCGCAGGCACGCTTCGTTAACCTCATCCACAATCTGCTGCGGCGTCATGTCAAACAGCGCTTTTGCCACGGCGCTGTAGCCACCCACTGCTATGTATTCCTTGATGGATTCCGCGTTAATCCTCCCGCAGTCTTCCAACGCCACGCGCGTCTGCTGCTTATAGAATGGGATATCGTCCTGCTTCTCATAAGCTTTGCCATCCTGCCCATGGTAGACCAGGCGTTCAATTACTTCATCCTTAATAATGCTCTTCTCAATAATCTCCTCGCAATCCTCGACTTTCACCTTGACATAGAGGATGCCCTTAGGCTCTATACGAAGCAAAGGCCCCATCTCGCAGAAGCCATGGCAGCCGGATTTCTTCAGACCGACACTGTCGTCATGCGGCTCTTTCTCCAGCACCAGCGAACATTTGATGCCGCGCGCTATGAGGATTTCCTGCATTTTGGCAAAAATATTCAATGAACCTCCGGCCACACAGCCAGTGCCGGCGCATATCAGAATCTGCTTCTTCTGTGTCTTCAAGGATGCTGCATATTCTTTCCGTCTTTCTTCTAGTTCTTTCCTCGTATTAATTCTCATCTGCAGCCTCCTCTCCGACATCCTGGCCTTCTTTCAGTTCTTGTATCAGTTCCCTTGCTTTCTCTGGCGTCATCGCCGGATGCACCTCATCATTAACGGTACAGACTGGCGCTAAACCGCAAGCGCCCAGACAGGACACCGTCTCCACAGTAAACATCATGTCATCCGTGGTGGGCTTTGTCTCTGTCACCCCCAAAAGGCTGCGGATTTCATCTAAAATCGCCGTAGACTTACGCACATGGCAGGCTGTCCCATCGCAGATTTTGATGACATATTTCCCCTTAGGCTCCAGAGAAAAATTCTCATAAAATGTCGCCACGCCATACACTTTCGCTTCGCTTAAATCAAGCTTCTTTGCAATATAGCAGAGTGCATCTTCCGGCAGATAGCGGTACACTTTCTGGATGTCCTGCATAATCGCAATCACCGCCGTCTGGTTGTAGCCGTGAGACTTTAAAATCTCATCTAGTACTTTCTGTTCCTTTGCTTCCAAACCTTCTCCTCCTTAAATTTGTTATTCTTTGATTTCATCAATATCCGTAAGGTTCACTCCAAGACTTGTCAACAGCGCCTTTAAATAAAAATACTTCTTTTTTAGCATTGCATAGGTTCTTGATGCGTTTTCCTCTTTTGCTACTGTCATGTATTCTTGGATATCTTTGAACTCATCCATCGCATTTTTCATTATTTCAGCGCCATTCATAATATCACCTCCAAATTATGAAAACATTTGTTTGATGGCTTTAGTATATCATAACCAGATATTAAAGTCTATGACAATTGCCTTTAATATTTTTTGGACGCATATTTCAATTAAACGATTTCTTTCTTCTTCCATCCGCCCTGAAAATACCTCGTCAGGGCGATAACAAGCCCAACTGTCCAGCCCGCAGGATTCGCCCACATGATAATCATGCCCTGGGTCATATCTGCCAGGGCATAAGTCAGCGTCACCCTGGTGATAAGGTTGCACACGCTGCTTAATAAGAACCATCCCATATCAGCCGCCCCGCGCAGGACCCCATTGCTGACATTCATGCTTCCCATGATGAAATAAAACATGGAAACCGTACTGAGATAGCTTACCCCTACGGAAATAGCCTCCGCACTGGAGCCGGAATCCAGAAACAGACCAACAAAATTCTCTCCGGTAAAATGCAAAATAACAGCAATCAGCAAGCCGATACCAGCCGCCATCACCAGGCAGATACGATATCCCATCCTGATGCGCTCCGGTTTCCTGGCTCCCATGTTCTGCGCCACATAAGTGGAAGCCGCATTGCCAACTGCCACCATCGGCACTATCGCGATGCCGTCAATCTTAGTCGCTGCCGTGTACCCGGCAAGGAACGTAGAACCGAAACGGTTAACCGCCGACTGGATTAAAAGCATCCCCACGGAGACTATCGACTGCTGCACAATCGTAGGAATTGCCACCGTCACCATCGTGAGCAGAAGTTCCCTGTCAAACCTGGCAAACTCCTCCGTCTCTATTTTCCCTAATTTACGCATAAGGAAGAAAAAAGACAACACAGCGGACAATGCCTGGGCAATCAGCGTCGCCCACGCCACGCCCGCCACACCCATATGGAGCTTTGCTACGAAATACAAATCCAGCCCAATATTGAGCAGGGAAGAGAACATCAAAAATAACAAAGGCTTTCTGGAATCACCCAGCGCATTGAAAATGGCAGAAAATGCATTATACAAAAAAAGAAATGCAAAACCAAAAAAGTAAATCTGCATATACTCCGCCGCGTCCTCAAATATATCTGACGGCGTTCCCATCAGCCGCATCAGCCCCCGGTTAATCAGCACCCCCAATATGCTCAGGAATATGCTGAATCCAAGAATGGACAGGAGCGCTGTGGAAATCGCCGTCTTCATCTTCTCTAACTGCTTTGCGCCAAACAGCTGGGAGATTACCACGGAACAGCCAATGCCAGTGCCCATCGCCACCATCACAAACAGCATGGTAATGGCAGTGGACGCACCCACCGCCGCCAAGGCAGCTTCGCCCACCACATTCCCCACAATGATAGAATCCATGATATTGTAAAACTGCTGGAATAAATTTCCTGCTACCATCGGCAAGGTAAAGCCTATCAGCGCCTTCGTGGGATTCCCATGTACCATGCTTCCTTTTATCTGTTCTGCCATTATCCTCACTCCTGTCCATTTTTCAGCAAACTTTTTAGTCAGTATACCCAATTCAGGAAAAATTTTCAACTTTTGTTTTTCTTTATAAAGATTTAATAATTCCTCCAGCCCTTGATTTTTCTGGGCTTTCCGCATTTTGTTAGCACTCTTTGTAAGGGAGTGCTAATTTTCTATTGACTTTTACGGACCTTGGTATTACAATCTTTTTTAGATAAAAAATGTAAACGCTGACAGCGAAAAAACAAAAAAGGAGTGTAATTATATGAGCAGCAAACATGGAAACCTTTCCATCAACAGCGACAATATTTTTCCTATTATTAAAAAGTGGCTATATTCCGACCACGATATTTTTTACCGCGAGTTAATTTCCAACGGCTGCGATGCCATCACCAAGTTAAAAAAGCTGGATTTGATGGGAGAATATGAACTTCCAGACGACTACGAACCCAAGATTCAGATTCTTGTCAACCCAGAGGAGAAAACCCTCAAATTCATCGACAACGGACTCGGCATGACCGCCGACGAGGTGGAGGAATATATCAACCAGATTGCGTTTTCCGGCGCTTCCGATTTCTTAGAAAAATATAAGGACAAGGCGAGCGAAGAGCAGATTATCGGGCACTTCGGTTTGGGCTTCTATTCTGCTTTCATGGTTGCAGACGAAGTGCATATCGACTCCCTCTCCTACCAGAAAGACGCCGTGCCCGTCCACTGGACCTGCGACGGCGGTACGGAATTCGACATGTCTGACGGTTCTAAGACCACCGTCGGCACAGAGATTACATTGTTCTTAAATGAGGACTGCCTGGAATTTGCCAACGAATACCGTGCTCGGGAAGTCATTGAGAAATACTGCTCTTTCATGCCGACTGCTATCTACCTGGCAAAGGAAAATGCACCGGAAGAATATGAGACCATCCCCTCTGATGAAGTGACTGACAAGGACAAAGTCATCGAAACCATCGTGGAGGAAGCCAAGTTTGAAGAGAAAGAAAACGAAGATGGCACCAAAGAGCAGGTAGAAATATCCCCACGCACGGAAAAGGCAAAAATTGTCAAACGTCCGGTTGCCTTAAACGATACGCATCCATTGTGGGCAAAACACCCCAACGACTGCACGGACGAGGAGTACAAGACCTTTTACCGCAAGGTTTTCCAGGACTACAAGGAACCATTGTTCTGGATTCACCTGAACATGGATTACCCCTTTAACCTTAAGGGTATCCTCTACTTCCCCAAAATTAACACGGAATACGATTCCATCGAGGGCACGATTAAACTTTACAACAACCAGGTATTTATCGCCGACAATATCAAAGAGGTCATTCCCGAATTCCTGATGCTTTTAAAGGGCGTCATCGACTGCCCAGACCTGCCTTTGAACGTATCCAGAAGCGCTTTGCAAAACGACGGCTTTGTACAGAAGATTTCCGATTATATCACCAAGAAAGTCGCTGATAAACTGAGCGGCATGTGCAAGACCGATAAGGAATCCTATGAGAAATACTGGGACGATATCAGCCCATTTATCAAATACGGCTGCCTGAAAGATGAAAAATTCTGCGACAAGATGAATGACTATATCTTATTCAAGAATCTGGATGATAAATACCTCACTTTGCCGGAATGCTTAAAGACAGAGGAGGAAAATGCTGATTCTGAAAATACAGACGCAGATAACGATAAGGCAGATAATACCTTTGCAGATAACGCCAGCACAGATTCCGATAAGGCAGATACTTCTTCTGCCGACACGGACGAAGCCGATTCTGCCGATGGGACTGAAGCAGAGAACGATACGCGCAGGCCTGTCTATTATGTAACTGACCGGCAGCAGCAGGGACAGTATATCAAGATGTTCCAGGAACAGAACATGGACGCTGTCATCTTAGACCATAATATTGATACTTCATTCATCACGCAGTTAGAGCGCAGAAATGAAAAAATTAAGTTCGTGCGCATCGATGCCGACCTTACGGAATCCATGAAAGAAGATGCTTCCGCGGAAGATTTAAAAGAGGCACAAGATACGCTGACAGAGACATTCCGCAAAGCATTGAACAACGAGAAGTTAAATGTAACCGTGGAAAAACTGAAGAACGCCGACATCTCTTCCGTCATCACCCTCTCCGAGGAAGGGCGGAGGATGCAGGATATGATGAAAATGTACGGCATGGCCGGTATGGACCCCTCAATGTTCGGCGGCGACCAGACATTGATACTGAACGCCAACAACGAACTGGTAACGTATATCTTAGAGCATAAAGATACCGAGCATATCCCGATGTTCTGCGAACAGCTTTACGACCTGGCGCTCTTAAGCAACCATCCATTAACGCCAGAGGCTATGAGCAAATTTGTCGCAAGGAGCAACAAAATCATGATGCTGCTGGCAAAATAAAAATTTTCACAGCTTCCTTTGATATATAATTGATAACGGACCTTTGCCCCGGACTTGTAAAGTCCAGGACACAGGTCCGTTCATTCACTTATGTAACTGAAATTCAACCCTATTTGGCCTCAACAGCCTCACCCACAATGAAGCACGACACTTCCCTTTTCCAAGGAAGAGGGAACGTCTATGACACGCTGGTTCGCGCTTCCGCGCCAATAAAGCTGCGTATCTTTCTGCTCCGCAATGAATTCCCCATCCACCACAACATCCAGATATTTCATAATCTCCAATTCAGAAATTGCCTCCCACACAAACCCGGTGTACATCCAGATTGTTTTTGACGGAAACAAGGACCGGATTTCTTTCACCAGCTTCAATATGTCCGGGCGATTCCCAAAATACAGGGGATCGCCGCCGCTTAAGGTTACCCCTGAGATATAGTCCTTGGAAAGTTCAGCATACAATTCCTGTTTCGCTTCCTCGTCAAACGCCAGCACAAAATGGTTACAGCCAAAAAAGCCCCGATGAGCCGAAAGCGGCGA